>NZ_JANSJN010000104.1:7717-9760 GCF_047462555.1 Synechococcus sp. B60.1 | reverse complement strand
ATCCAAAGAATGGGTTGGCATTCCCTTCTCTCCTTCCTCTTAAAACCTGTACCCTATTTTAAATTAACAGGCTGTATCGGCTTCATCTTTTGGAACTTGTTCCAGAGGAGGTAGGGCAGCGAAGAAAGATCTGTTCAGCGCTACAGCAATTTTCTTTCGCCAACTGTGCAAGGTCCCACCTTTGTAAACAAGTTGAGGGACAAGCCTTTTTCGAGAGGATGAGAGATAGTTGACCGCAAGCTTCGTCTTAGCAGAGAACTCCGAGCCCAGAGGAAAGTCTTGGCTGGCTGATAACCTCAATATTAGCTTATAGAGTGCAGGAAACCTGCACTCTAAGCTCTTCTCAAGAGGAGAGCCCCCCTTTGCAATTATTGCGAATTGTTACGAGGCTGGCGTTATGCCCCCAGCAGGGATCCGGTTCTCTGGTAGAACGGGAAACAGGCGCTGGGGAAGAATGCCCATTCCCGGCCCACTTGCTTTTTTGCATTGCACAAGGGAGAGCGACTGCATGTTTACTCTGGTTAAGCCCATCACCCGCCACGTGACCCCTGCTGAGCTGGGGGGGCGCCGACTGATGAAGGTGGTGTACGTGGTGTTGGAGCCGCAGTATCAGAGTGCCCTGACGGCGGCGGTGCAGCGCATCAATGCCCAGAACCCCAAGCTGGCGGTGGAGCTGTCTGGCTACTTGGTGGAAGAGCTGCGGGATCCCGCGGGATATGAGGCTTTCCAGCGGGATCTGGAGGCGGCCAATGTCTTTATCGGCTCCTTGATCTTCATTGAGGACATTGCCCAGAAGGTGGTACAGGCAGTAGAACCCCTGCGGGAGCGGCTGGATGCGGTGGTGGTGTTCCCCTCCATGCCAGAGGTGATGCGCCTTAATAAGCTGGGATCCTTTTCCATGGCGCAACTGGGCCAATCCAAGAGCGCCATTGCCCAGTTCATGCGCAAGCGCCAACAGGGATCCAACTTCCAAGAGGGGATGCTGAAGCTGCTGCAGACGCTGCCCAAGGTGTTGAAGTACCTGCCCTTCGACAAGGCCCAGGATGCCCGCAACTTCATGCTCAGCTTCCAGTACTGGCTGGGCGGATCCCGCGAGAACCTGGAGAACTTTTTGCTGATGCTGGCGGATCGCTACCTGCCGGGGATGCGGGGACAGCTCTCCTTTGCCGAGCCAGTCACCTATTTGGAGATGGGCATTTGGCACCCGCTGGCGCCGCAGATGTTTGCCAGCCTGGCAGAGTATTGGGATTGGTACAATGCCCGCGAGGATCTGCCGGAAGACGTGAAGGATCCCCTGGCTCCCTGCGTGGGGCTGGTGCTGCAGCGCACCCACCTGGTGACGGGGGACGATGCCCACTACGTGGCCATGGTGCAGGAGTTGGAGTCGCGGGGGGCGCGGGTGGTGCCGGTGTTTGCCGGCGGCTTGGACTTCTCCAAGCCGGTGAACGAGTTTTTCTGGAATGAGCAGAAGACGGCGCCAATTGTGGATGTGGTGGTGTCGCTAACCGGGTTTGCTCTGGTGGGCGGGCCGGCGCGGCAGGATCACCCCAAGGCCGTGGAGGCGCTGCAACGGCTCAATCGCCCCTACATGGTGGCGCTGCCCTTGGTGTTTCAATCCACAGAGGAATGGGCCACTAGTGACTTAGGCCTGCACCCGGTGCAGGTGGCGCTGCAGATTGCCATTCCTGAGCTGGATGGGGCCATCGATCCCATCATCCTCTCGGGCCGGGACGCCGCCACCGGCAAGGCCCATGCTCTGCAGGATCGGATTGAGCTGATTGCAGCGCGGGCCATCAAGTGGGCCAACCTGCGGCGCAAGCCCAAGCTGGAGAAGAAGATCGCCATCACCGTCTTCAGCTTCCCGCCAGACAAAGGCAATGTAGGGACGGCGGCCTACTTAGATGTGTTTGCTTCCATCCACCGCGTCATGCAGGCCCTGGCCCACAACGGCTACGACCTGGGGCCAGAGCTGCCCAAAACGCCGCAGGAGTTGATGGAGGCCATCCTGCACGATGCCCAGGCCCAGTACGCCAGCCCGGAGCT
>NZ_JANSJN010000104.1:0-7617 GCF_047462555.1 Synechococcus sp. B60.1 | reverse complement strand
GCCACGCTGGTCAGCATCGCCAGCATTGACCGCCCAGAAGAAGGGATCCTTGGCCTGCCTCGCATTATTGCCCAGAGCCTAGGCCGGGATATCGACGAGATCTACCGCAACCGGGATCGGGGGCACCTGGCGGATACGGAGCTGCTGGATCGCATCAACAAGGCCTGCCACAAGGCAGTGGCGGCCCTGGTGCAGGAGCAAACCGACGCCCAGGGGCGGGTCTCCAGGGTGGCCAAGCTCAACTTCTTCAACATGGGACGGCAGGCGCCCTGGCTGGTGGCCCTGAAGGAGGCGGGCTATCCCCAGGTGGATGCAGAGCTCCTCAAGCCTCTGTTTGAGTTTTTGGAAGAGTGCCTTAAGCAAATTACGGCTGACTACGAGCTGGGATCGCTGCTGCGGGCCTTGGAAGGGGAGTACATCCTGCCGGGGCCCGGCGGGGATCCCATCCGCAACCCCAATGTGTTGCCGACGGGGCGCAACATCCATGCTCTAGATCCCCAGTCCATCCCCACCGCAGCGGCCATTAAGTCAGCGGAGATCGTGGTGGAGCGGCTGCTAGCCCGCGAGTTGAGCGCCAACGGCGGCAGGTACCCGGAAACCATCTCGGTGATGCTCTGGGGCACGGACAACATCAAGACTTATGGGGAATCGCTGGCCCAGGTGCTCTGCCTTCTGGGAGTGCGTCCCAAGCCGGATGCTCTGGGGCGGGTGAACAAAGTGGAGCTCATCCCCTTGGAGGAGCTGGGGCGGCCCCGCATCGACGTGGTGGTGAACTGCTCCGGCGTGTTCCGGGATCTCTTTGTCAACCAAATGGCTCTCCTCGACCGGGCGGTGAAGCTGGCGGCCCTGGCCGATGAGCCGCTGGAGCTGAACTTTGTGCGCAAGCACGCCCTCCAGCAGGCCAAGGAGTTGGGGCTGACGCTGGAGCAGGCGGCAACGCGGGTCTTTTCCAACGCCTCCGGCTCCTACTCGGCCAACATTAGCCTGGCGGTAGAAAACAGCTCCTGGGAAGACGAGAGCGAGCTGCGGGAGATGTATCTATCCCGCAAGTCCTTTGCCTTTGGCTCCAATCTGCCCAACCAGCAGATGCGGCAGCTTTTTGAGGCCAGCCTAAAGACGGTGGACGTTACCTTCCAGAATCTGGATTCGTCGGAGATCAGCCTGACGGATGTCAGCCACTACTTCGACGCGGATCCCACTAAGCTGGTGCAGAGCCTGCGCCCGGACGGCAAGGCCCCCTCGGCCTACATGGCGGATACCACCACGCCCAACGCCCAGATCCGCACCCTGAGTGAGACGATCCGCCTTGATGCTCGCACCAAGCTGCTCAACCCCAAGTGGTACGAGGGCATGCTCAAGCACGGCTACGAAGGGGTGCGGGAGATCGCCAAGCGGCTGGTGAACACCTCCGGCTGGTCGGCCACGGCGGGCGCAGTGGACAACTGGATCTACGAGGAAACCAACGAGACCTTCATCAAGGACGAGGCGATGCGGCAGCGGCTGATGAACCTCAACCCCCACTCCTTCCGGCGTATCGTCGGCACCCTGCTGGAGGTGCACGGGCGTGGCTACTGGCAGACTTCTCAGGCCAATATCGAGCGCCTGCAGGAGCTGTACCAAGAAGTGGAAGACCGGATCGAGGGGGTGGAATAGGGGCCAAAGGGGATCCCTGCCGATCGTTGGCGCCGTTGCCACTGGAAGAGGGGTGAGGGAGTTCTACCCCAGCAACCCCGACCAGTGCAGGTAGGCTTCCATCAGGGGGGATCCCGCCAGAGCGGCCACGGCACCGCCCAGAGCCAAGTAGGGGCCGAAGGGGATGGGTTTGCCCAGGCAGGCCTTTCCTTTGGCCATGGCCAGCAGGCTGCCCAGCAAACCCAACCCAGAGCCCAAGATGAGGGCCACCACCACCCCTTGCCAGCCCAGCCACATGCCGATTAGAGCCAGCAGCTTGCCATCTCCTCCGCCCATGGCCTCCCGCTGCAAAACCCAGCGGGCAACAAAGCCAATGCCCTCCAGCAACCAAATGCCCAACACGGCCCCCGCGATCCCGGCCACCAGCGACAGGCCCATGGCCGCCAGGGATCCCGACCCTTCCAGCCAGGGCAGCGCCAAGCGGGCCACCAGCCCCGCCACCAAGCCGGAGCGGGTGAGCTCCTCCGGCAGCAAAAACGTATCCAGATCAACCAGCGCCAGGGCCAGCAGCCAGCCCAACAAGACACAGGTGAGGATCCCGCGGGGGGAAAATCCCAAGATGGCGATGCTGAGGCCGAACAGCCCCAGGGTCAAGGCCTCAACGGCAGGGTAGCGCCAGCTAATCCGCGCACCGCAGTGGCGGCAGCGGCCCCGCAGCAGGAACCAGCCCAGAATGGGGATGTTCTCCGTGGGGCCCAGGGGCGTCTTGCAGTAGGGACAATGGGATCCAGGATAGAGCAGAGAGAGGCCCCGCGGCAGGCGATAGACTACCACGTTGAGAAAGCTGCCCACACAGGCTCCCAGCACCAACACCAGCACCCAGCCCAACAGGCGCAGCTCCCAGGTGCTGGCAAGGAAGTTCACCATCGCAGCCGTCCAGAGGGAGAACAAGAGGCTTGCTCTGCTATCGTAGGCGCTTAGGCTCGGCTTGGGCAGAAGGATCTCATCGGAGCGGTTCCAACTGCTGCAAGGGGATGAAGGTTTCTTGAGGCAGCAGAATGGGAAACTCAGAAAAGATCAGATCCCCTCTCAGGGTACGGCGATGGATGACCACGCCCCGCGGCGGCTGCTCCAGCACCTCCGGTCGATGCTGCAGATGGAATTGATAGATCTGACGAGCTGCTTGCAGCAAAGCGCTGTCCATGTGCGGTTTCCCCACCTTGCGAAGCCCACTATCACCCTAACGACCCTGCCAAGATTCTCTGGGACTGAAAAGGGAGGATGCCCGCTCCTGTACTTGGTAGCGAACTGATACGCCTCACCTCTTGGCAGCTTAAACCCTAGAATATCGCCGTCAACAGCCAGTGGGTCATTACGTCTCAGTTTAACCTTGCAAGAGGGAGTTTGCGGGCTCTTGCTGGGTCGGCAAGCGGTCAAGGTTAAGACAAGGCCATGGATCCTGCCTGAGGGCGACAGTACAGTGGGGGCAAACGCGCTGCGAGGAGATGGAGAGAACCTATCTGCTGGGGCTGGGCTGGATCCTGGGCCTGTTGCTGCGGGCCTGGCCGGCGGTGAGCGGCTGGGGCTGGGGGATCCCGCTGGCGTTGGGATTGGCGGGCTCCCTGGTGTGGCGGCGGCAACTGCGTTTGGCCCGCACCTGGCTGGCGATGGGGCTGGTGGGGTGTTTAGCCTGGGCCTACCTGGGCTGGCGGCAGCCGGTTCCCGGCCCGACGGATATCAGCCTGCTGGCCCCACAGCCGCAGATGAGCCTGGTGGGCACCGTTCTTTCAGAACCTCGTTCCAGCCGCAGCGAGCGGCGGCAGTTTTGGCTTGAGGCGGAGCAGGTGTTGGAGGCCGACTCCACCGCTCGCCAGGTGAGCGGCAAGCTCTACGTCACTGCCAGCCCTGAAGCTCTCCCAAGCCAGGATCTCCATCCCAACCAGCGGGTGCGCCTGACGGGATCCCTCTACCTCCCCAGTCCAGCCCTGAACCCAGGCAGCTTTGATTTTCAGGTCTATCTGCAGCGCCAGGGAGCTTTTGCGGGGTTCAGCGCCCGCGAGGTCATCCCGCAGCCAGGAGGAAGAGGCTGGGGAGGTTGGGTGTTGCGGTGGCGGGTACGGGAGGCGTTCATTGCTGGGCTGGGGGAGCGGCAGGGGAACCTCTTGGCTTCCTTGGTACTGGGATCCCGCGCTGCGCAATTGGATTTTGATTTGCAGGATGCCTTTCGGGAAGTTGGCCTGGCCCACGTCCTAGCGGCCTCTGGGTTTCACGTGTCCCTGGTGGTGGGGGTGGTGTTTGTCCTAACGCGGCGGCTGCCGGTGCGCCTGCAGCAAGGGATCCTCCTGGCGGTCTTGGGGCTTTACCTCACCTTGACGGGGTTTACGCCTTCGGTGCTGCGGGCGGCGGTGATGGGGGTGGCGGCCATGCTGGTACTGACGGAGCCCAGACTGGAAGGAAAAGTTAGGCTTGACCCCCTGGGGACGCTGCTGGTGGCGGCAGTTTTGCTCTTGATCTACCAGCCCCTGTGGATTACGGACTTGGGGTTTCAGCTTAGCTTTGCTGCCACCTTGGGGCTGCTGGTGGGGACGGCGCCGATCGTGTCCCGGCTGGACTTTTTGCCGCCGGCGGTGGCTACCGCTCTGGCCGTTCCGCTGGCCGCCCAGATCTGGACCCTGCCGCTACAGGTGGTTATCTTTGGCCGCATCCCCACCTACTCGCTGCTGGCCAACCCGCTGCTATTGCTTCTAGTAGTGCCGCTGCTGGTGGCAGGGTTTGGGGCGGCCCTGGCGGCCTTGATCTGGCCGGGGCTGGGATCCCTGCTGGCCCGGCCCTTGACGTTTTTGCTCACGCCTTTGATTAACTGGGTGAGCTGGATGGCCAGCTGGCCCCTAAGCTCCTACTACACCGGCAGGGTCTCGTTGCTGCAGTGCCTGCTCCTCTACGGGGCGCTGGTGGCCCTGACCTTTTGGCCCCGCTGGCGGCGGGCTTTCCGCTGGCAGGGTACTGCTCTGGTTATGGCTGCCATCCTGCTGGGGCCGAGGCTGTGGCCGGGGCCGCCAGTTCAGATCACGGCTTTGGCCAGTGGCCGTATCCCCATCCTGGCCATCCAAGCCGAAGGACGCCATCTCTTACTGAACAGTGGCGATCCCCGCTTGGCCGAGCGCACGGTGCTGCCCTTTTTGCGGCAGCAGGGCCTGCGCCGTCTGGAGGGGGCGGTGGCCATGACCTCTGCCGGCTCGGCCAATGGGGGCTGGGAGATCCTGCTTTCGGCTTTCTCCATCGGGCAGTTCTGGGATGGGGGCGGCGTCAATGCCGCCTCGGACAGCTACCTGCGCTCCCTCAGCGCCGTGCAAGCAGCCGGGATCCCCTATCAAGTCTTGCGGCCTGCGGATTGGATCCCTTTTTCGGAGCGGCTGAAGCTGCAGGCTGTCCACACCAACCCCCTGGTGTTGACCCTGGAGGCGGAGGGATCCCGTTGGCTGCTCTTGGGATCCGCCAGCACCAACGTCCAGGCTGAGCTAACCGGATCCCCCCTGCTGCCGGCCCAGATCGACTGGCTGTGGTGGGATGGGGGATCCATAATCTTGGACTTGCTGGAGCGCTTTCAGGTGCAGGCAGGCATCAGCTCCGGCCCTGTTGGCGAGGCAGTAGCTACTTGGTTTCGGCAAAAGCAGCGGCCCCTCTACATTGCCGAGCGTGTTGGAGCAGTGAGCTGGTCGCGGCGGGGCGTGCAAACCCTGAGGGCGCAACTGGACGGATAGGTGGCTTGGGAGAGAAAAGCTGACGCGACAGCTCGGTGTTGGATCAAAAGTTAGTCTCAAGCTAGCCTTCCCAATAGGCCCACGACGAAACCCATAGGCAGGACTGGATGGCAGGAAAGAAAACCGATACCAAACGCGCGATCGAGTCCTACGAGCACCGCGACAAAGAGCGCGTCAACAACCCGCCCGTGGGGCTGGTAACGCCCGAGAACGACCCCGACGCAGGCCAAAAGAAAAAGCGCTACGCCTACGACCCCCACCTTGACCCGCAACTCGTCTGGGCGGGCAAGGCCGAGCATACCTCGTTCGAGGTGCCGACGGTCTCCCTGCACGTCCACGAGCGCATCGATCCGCGCACGATCATCGAAGCGGTACGGAAGAAGAACGGCCAAGCCGAACCCGTGCAACTGGGGCTATTCGAAGAAGAACGTAAGGAACCGTTGCGCCAGGCCATCGAGTTCTACCAGCACAAGCACGGGTGGACCAACCGCCTGATTGCCGGCGATAGCCTGCTCGTGATGAACTCACTGCTGGAGAAGGAGGGCCTGGCCGGCAAGGTGCAGATGATCTACATCGACCCGCCCTACGGCATCAAGTACGGCTCCAACTTCCAGCCCTTCGTCAACAAGCGCGACGTCAAGGACGGCAAGGACGAGGATTTAACCAGCGAGCCGGAGCAAATTCGGGCCTTCCGCGACACCTGGGAGCTGGGCATCCACTCGTATCTGACCTACCTGCGCGACCGGCTGCTGCTGGCAAGAGAGTTGTTAGTGGATAGTGGCTCGTGTTTTGTGCAGATCAACGACGAGAACCTGCACCTGGTGCGCTGCCTGCTCGATGAGGTGTTCGGGCGGGAGAATTTTGTAAGCGTTATCAGCTTCGTGAAAACCAGCGGCAAGGGTGGCGCACTGCTGGATGTGGTCAACGATTTTCTTCTCTGGTATGCCAGGGACAAGGCCCAGCTGAAGTACCGTCAGCTCTTTCTGGAGAAGGAACTGGGAGAAGAGGGCACCAAAGGGTACCAGCACGTGCAGCTTCCGGATGGCACCCGCCGTCGCCTCACCAGCTCAGAGCTCGAATCACCCACCCTGCTCCCAGAGGGCGTCCGGGTGTTCCAGGCGGGCGATATGACGTCGCAGGAGGCAGGTGCCACCACATTTTCGTATCCCTTTGAGGGACGAACTTTCCACTGTGGTCAGAATAGTCACTGGAAGACTGGCCATGACGGCCTGGAGCGGCTGCGGCAGGCGGAGCGCCTGTTTGCTGTAGGGAATACGCTCAGATATGTCCGCTTTCTGGATGAGATTCCCGCTCTGCCGCTGACCAATATCTGGACGGATACCGGCATTGCCGGCTACGGCGACCCGAAGGTGTACGCCGTCCAGACCAATACGAAAGTCGTTGAGCGCTGCATCCTGATGACCACCGACCCGGGCGACCTGGTGTTCGACCCGACGTGTGTGCGGAAGGGGACGCGGGTGTGGTGTGTGGAGGATGGGGGAGGCGGCCCGCACGCGGGGGGATGCTCCCTCCCCGTTTACGGGGAGGGCCGGGGAGGGGCTGGCCGGGGAGGAGCTACCCTGCGCCCCATCGAATCCATCCAACCCGGCGACTGGGTTCTGGGGCATGACGGGCAACCGCATCGCGTCGTGCGCGTGATCCGCCGGCCATACCGCGGCAAGGTGATCGGCATCCGCCACGAAAAAACCGACGCGACGCTTTGGCTCTCTGCCGACCACAAGGTGCTCGCCAAACGCCGCCCGCGCTCACTGGGAGGGCACAACGACTGGTCGGGCATTCCCCAGGGGTTGCGATGGCGAAGCAAGACACTGCGGCGTGAAATGACCCCGCCGGAGCGTAATCTGTGGGCGGTGCTGCGCAACGACCAAACCGGTTTTACCTTCCGACGCCAGCATCCCATCGGTCGGTACATAGCGGACTTTTACAGCCGCGACGCCCAACTTGTCGTCGAGGTGGACGGCGCGCTGGCCCACAGCAGCGAAGAGGCGCTGGCTCACGATCAGGCCCGCGATGCCTATCTCCGCGGGCTGGGCCTGGAGGTGCTGCGCGTCCCGGCCAGGGAGGTGCTGTCCAATCTGGAGGGCGTTTACGAAACCATTCGACACGCCTGCCACCTTCAGCTCAGCGTCGAAAAGGCCGAGTGGGTGGAAGCGCAGGACCTGGCTGTGGGTGATTGGGTCTTCTTTGGTCCGCAGCGGGTCGC
>NZ_JANSJN010000103.1:5344-9857 GCF_047462555.1 Synechococcus sp. B60.1 | reverse complement strand
GTTACCCCTAGCTGGCTGTGGAGCTTCAGCTGGCGCCACAGTTGAGAGCCACTCATCTGGCCCTGAAGGAGTTGCTGGTAACAACGCAGAGTTTGTTGGATCTCCGCAGGAGACTCCTGGAGGAACTCGATGCGCAGATAGCGCAGCCCCAGATCCAGCAGTTTTTGCACATATTCGGCCCCAGTTTGGGCTTTGCCATTGTAGAGGGTGTTGCGGCAGCCAGCGTCAGCTTTCAAAATGTGCTCAACATTAGCCCTGTCCCTTAGCTTTACCTCGTGTTTTTCGCAGGGGCGGCCACAATTGGTGTAATCCGTGCCGCCCGACAAAAAGGCGCAGAAGACGCAGTGCTCCATGTGAAACAGGGGCATGTGCTGGTGGATGGTAACCTCGTACCAGTGGGCGGGGCCAGCTTGCAGCAGGGATCCCAGTTGCTCGTGGTTGAGGTCATAGGAGGCCGTCAGGCGCTCCAGGCGGTAGCGGCTTTTGAAATAGTGAGCGGTGATGGGGTTGGCCACGTTCAGAGAAAAATCGCCGATACAGCGCTGGTTGGCAAAAAAGCGCAGGTGGTCGTAGTTGCGCACCAGATAGCCATCGGCTCCTGCTGCCAACACCTGTTTGAGGATCCAGCTTTCTCCCGGCTTGGTAATGCGGGGCGGGGCCACCCACAGCTCCACCTCAGGGTGAGCGGCCTTGGTAGCGCGGATAACTTCCCGGTAGCAGCGGGGATCCTCCAACTCCAGGTAGATCTGGCGGATGCCACAGGCAATCACTGCCGGCAACTGCTCCGGATCCCGCACCAAGACCACAAGCTGGGGCGATCCCGGCTCGGCTTGCTCTGGGGGGGGCAGCAGGTCTTGCCAGTGGGCGTTAGGGTTAAAGTGCCAGCGGCGGGGCCGGGCCCGCAGCGCCTGCAACTGCTCCACCGCCTGGCGACGCATCTGGTTGAGGACGCTCAGCGGCAGCATCACTTCTCCCTCCAGGGCATTGTGCAGGGATCCCAGGCGAAAGGGCGTGCCCCCTAGGCGGCCCAGTTGCTGTTGCAGCTTCTCGTCGGTGAGGGGTTGGTGGTGGGCAGGCTGCAAGGGCACGGGGGAGTCCACCTGCACCACGTGGCCCTCTTCATCCCGCAAAATCAGCGTCAGGGGCAGGCCGGCCTGGCCGTGGACTTCCAGGTGAACGGGGCGTCGGAAGCGGGGCTGATCCCCGGCGTAGCTCTGGCGCAGGCGTTTCTCCAGCTCTGGGTCACTGGTTTTCCAGAGGCGATCCCCCACCCGTAGGCGTTTGCAGTCAATTGCCCCCGGAGCAAAGCAAAGCCAGGCCAACCCCTGCTGCTCTTGCACACGGTAGACTCGCCCCCCCTGCTCCGGCAGCTCCGGCTCCCCCTGGTCAAACACCACACCATCCCCCGCCTTGAGGGGGGCTTCTAGGCGTACCCCCACCCGCTCCCCTTGGATCCCCAGCACCTGCCCTAAGTAAACCCCCCGCTTTTTGCCAAAACGGGCATGCACCAGCTCTTGGTTGTTGATGCCCCGCAGCCAGCCGGTATACAGCCCGCGGGAAAAGCTCATCTCCAGCTCATACCACTCCTGAGTTGAGGGCTGCCACGCCTGCCCTGCCCCCAAGGCGTCCAAGGCCCGCCGATAGATGCGCGTTACATTGGCTACATATTCCGGCGATTTCAGGCGGCCCTCAATTTTTAGGCAGTGGATCCCCAACTTGACCAGCTCCGGCAGCACCTCCAGCCCGGCCAAATCCTGGGGGCTGAGCAGATACCGCTTCTCCCCGAGATCACGCCGGATCCCGTCTACCACCAGCTCGTAAGGCAGGCGGCAGGCCTGGGCACATTCTCCGCGGTTGGCCGAACGTCCCCCCAGCGCCTCGCTGGTTAGACATTGCCCGGAATAGGCCACGCAGAGGGCCCCATGGACAAACACCTCCAGAGCAATTGGGGATCCCTTCTCTTCCAGATGGGCGCGGATCTTGGCTATTTCCTTAAGGGAACACTCCCGCGCCAGCACCACCACCTCACAGCCCAGCTCGGCGGCAAACTCGGCTCCCACGCCACTGGTAATGGTCATCTGCGTCGAGGCGTGGAGGGGGAAATCGGGAGAAAGATGCCGAACCAGCCGGGCAATGCCGACATCCTGCACAATGACAGCGTCCACCCCTGCTGCCGTCATGGCGCGGATGTATCGTTCCGCCTCCTCCAGCTCCTCAGGAAAGACCAAGGTATTTAAAGTTACGTAGCCCCGCACCCCGCGCTGGTGCAGCCAGGCCATCAGCTCCGGCAAATCCGCCTCGGTGAAGTTGCGGGCGCGCATGCGGGCATTAAACCGTTCCAGCCCGAAATAGATGGCATCGGCTCCGTTTTCCACCGCCGCCTTGGCGCACTCCCAGTCCCCCGCCGGCGCCAGCAGCAACGGCAGCTCGGCGGGCAAGGCCGCCGCCAGACGTCCGGTTTCTACGGAACCCATCTCAGAAGCGCTCATGAGAAGAACCCAGAGAAAAAACAAGGGATCCTTTCCCATTCAAAAGCAAAAAACCTGAGAGCAGGATCCCCCTTGCCTCAGGCCAAGCCGTCACTGCCAGCGGGCTCTTAACAACGCAAAAGACCAAGGTCTCAGAAAACCACAGGCTGTCCGCCCACTAGGACGCCAGCAGCACATTCAGGATCCCGCTGAGGATGGCACTGAACAGGGCTAGCGTAATGTAGCGGCCAACAGTCGGGTCTTCGCCCAGGAGCCGGTCAGAAGTGCTAATGGTAAAAAACAAAGACCACGCCTGAGTGGCGTTGATGGTCTCAAACTGGTTGAATTCAGGGGTGAAGATCTTGGCCATCGTGAAATGCTCCCTACGGCTGGGGTTTGCACCACCTTAACAAAAGTTAACGCTAGCTGCCACGTTCGCACGGCTACATCAGGTAGGGCAGAGTCAGCGCAATATCACTTTGGGAGAAAGCAACAACGTCAGGGATCCCTGGCAATAGTCGATACGGCCTTCTGCAAAGCGCACCTGGGCCAAGCCTGCCTTTTTGAGGGTAATAGCCTGGGGATTGGTCGGCAGTAGGCCAATAGCTGCCTGTATCCACAGGCTCAGATCCGGCTGGTGGCCGACCAAGGCCAGAGACGTGAAGGGATCCCGCTCCGCCTGCCAGCGCACCAGGTCGGTGAAGCTGCCGTCCGGGGCCAGCGGCTCAAACACTTCTAGAGCTTCGGCCAAGTTCTCGTGGAAAAAAATCTCCGCCGTCTGCCGCGCCCTCACAAGGGGGCTGGTGAGCAGGAGATCCCACTTCCAACCCATCTCCTTGAGTTGGCGGGCAATTTTGCGGCAGCGCTTGCGTCCCTCGTCGGTCAAGGCGCGGAAAGCGTCCTCCACTCCCGCTTGTGCTTCTTCGGCTATGCCGTGGCGAATAAAATCCACAGCTACTTCCTGGACGGAAGTCCGCTTCTCGGCTGCAGCCTGATTGCCTCCTTCTGGCCCGAGCTCAAATGCCATCGGCGCCTGCACGCTTTCTCCCTCTTCCACTCCAGAATACCCCGCTCAGGTTGGGAAAAGCTCGCCTGTTCAGCCCAACCCTCTGGCAAAAATTGTAGGTGCCTGCTGCGGCCTAGAACAGAAGCCCAGAAAGTTATGATAGGATCGCTCTGAGTGACGGGTACGTACTGTTTCAGGAGTTCTCCAAGCATGTCTGCAGCAATAGATGTTGCTGATGCTACCTTTGAGGCAGAGGTGCTGCGTAGCGATATCCCAGTCTTGGTGGATTTTTGGGCGCCCTGGTGTGGCCCATGCCGGATGGTAGCTCCTGTGGTTCAGGAGATAGCCGAGCAGTATGCCGGCAAGGTTAAGGTCGTGAAAATCAATACGGACGAGAATCCCCAAACTGCCAGCCAGTATGGCATTCGCAGCATTCCCACCTTGATGCTCTTCAAGGGAGGCCAGAAGGTAGATGTGGTGGTCGGCGCTGTGCCTAAGGCAACTCTAACCACAATTCTGGAGAAGCACTTTGACACGCCTGCTGAGGGCTAAGATCGGGGCAGGAGGAGCGACTGTCAGTGCTTCAGAGCGCTACGTCTGGATTCGGGAGTAAAGCCTAAGTAGCATTTAGCTTAATCGGCGGCAAGCCCCGCACTGTATTGATTGGTGAATTGTGTTAACTCAAGAGCCAATCAGTGTCGGGGTAACAGCTGCTTGTGCTACAAGTGAGGAGAACAAGTTAAATCTCTGGAGAGTTTCCCACCGTGGATCCCACGGCAGTGGCACTCTGAGGCCTCTGTACCAACAAGTCTGTGAAGCGTGAAGCCTGCACTCTATCGGCTCGCGCAGCGTGGTGTAAGCCATTTTGCGTTGACTCAACGAAGATGAGTGCCGGGGTTCGTTTACCGTCGATAGTCTATTGCAGTAAAGTAATAACAGAGAACTCTGGATCCTGGCTTGGTTGATTCCCTTTCTTCTCTTCTCCAGGAGATTTTCTCCAACGCTGAGACTCGTCTGAAGCAGTTGGAGCATCACCCCA
>NZ_JANSJN010000103.1:2154-5244 GCF_047462555.1 Synechococcus sp. B60.1 | reverse complement strand
TGATTCCCTTTCTTCTCTTCTCCAGGAGATTTTCTCCAACGCTGAGACTCGTCTGAAGCAGTTGGAGCATCACCCCAACCGGACGGCTTGGCTGCGCATTTTGCAGTCACTACAGCGGATGGGATCTCTGAATCTCAGCCGCTTGGACGCCAAGATCCTGGCGGCCACGCTTGAGGATCTAGAGCAGGGGTTTGCGGCCTTCCAGAACTATGTCCATCAGCGCAAGGTAACAGTTTTTGGGTCGGCACGGGTAGGGCCGGACAGCCCGGAATACCGACAGGCACAGTTGTTCGCCCACTGCATCAGCCAGCGAGGGTTCATGGTGCTGACAGGGGGCGGCAGTGGAATCATGGAAGCCGGCAATCGGGGGGCAGGGCTGGAAAACTCGTTTGGGCTGAATATCCAGCTTCCCTTCGAGCAGATGGCCAATCCTGTGATTGCTGCCAGCGATCGGGTCATTAACTTTAAGTATTTCTTTTCACGCAAGCTCTTTTTTGTCAAAGAAACCGATGCGCTGGTGCTTTTCCCCGGTGGCTTTGGTACGCAGGATGAGGCTTTTGAATGTCTGACCTTGATGCAAACCGGTAAAACCAAGCTCATGCCCTTGGTGCTGGTGGACAAGAAGGGCGGTTGCTACTGGAAAGAATGGGATGAATATGTGCGGGAGCATCTACTCAGCCGCGGCCTGATCAGCCCAGAAGATCTCTTCTTATACACCTTAACTGACGATGTAGGGGATGCCTGCCAGCAGATCGTCGATTTTTATCGCATCTTTCACAGCAATCGCTATGTGCGGGAACTGCTGGTTTTGCGCTTGAATGCCAAGCTCTCGCCCCAGGCTCTGGATATCTTAAACGAAGAGTTTGCCGACATTCTCGACTCGGGCCGAATCGAGCAAACTGAGGCTTTGCCGGAAGAAGCAGAGGAAGAGATTGCCCATTTGCCAAGGCTAGTGATGCATTTTAACCAACGCAACTTTGGGCGGCTGTGGCAAATGGTGCGCCGGATCAACACGCTTCATCCAGCACAGCCGGATCGTCTGCAAATGCGCCCCGACCAAAAGTAGGGGATTGTCGTCCCAATGGGCCGGTTGTTTGTCAAAATCTGCGGCATCACTCGCCAGGATCAAGCGGAGGCTATCGCTGCGCTGGGGGTGAGCGCTCTTGGGTTTATCGCAGTGCCCAACACGCCGCGCTATTTGCCTCTCTCGGCAGCGCGCTGGCTAGGATCCCTGCCCGGACATGTGGAAAAGGTGGGGGTCTTTGTGGATCAGGATCCCCGTACGATTGCCACCTGGGTGGAAGTGGGCGGCCTCACGGCTGTTCAGCTCCACGGCCAGGAATCGCCAGAAGAGTGCCGGCAACTGGGAGAATGGCTCCCCGGCATTCGCCGCATCAAGGCCCTGCGCATTCGCCAGCCGGCAGATCTGGAGGCAGCCCACCTCTACGGCGACTGTGTGGAGGCTCTGCTTCTGGACGCCTATCACCCACAGCGGGCAGGTGGCACTGGGCAAACCCTCAACTGGCCAGAGTTGGCCCACCGCTCCCTGCCCCTGCCCTGGCTGCTGGCCGGTGGCCTCACCCCAGACAATGTTCTGCAGGCCCTCAGCTACCTCCAGCCTAGCGGCATTGATCTCTCCAGCGGCGTCGAGCACCAACCGGGCGACAAAGATCTGGACAAAGTCCGGCGTCTGCTGCAGCAGTTGGGATCCCAAGGGTGGCAAATCGCTTCTGCCCTACCTCAACCCAATCAAGGCCTTTAGCCCCTCCGGCCGAGCCGGGTCCCTATTGCAAGGATTGGAAGGATTGAATATCTAGCCCCGGCTCAAACATCAGCTCTTTCACCTCTCCAAACCTTCCCATCACCCCCAGATGGCGGTCGTTGAAGGTCACCAACACCCCGCCGGCATTGCCGGTACGCAGCACAATTGATCGCTCGGCTTCCCAGTTCAGCTCTGCCCCCGGCTGCAGGGTGGCCTCAAAAACGGTTTTTCCATCGGCGATGACTCGTAGCCAGGAGGGACGCTCTACCACGCGAATATCAAGGCGCACCGGCTTGCGCCGCGTCCCCTCCGTATGGGCCTCCAACACGTCAGGGAAAACCCCCTGGATGCGCGTCCACTGATCCAGCGTGGGAAACATCTGGCGAAGGGTCGGTTCTGGGCTGCGCCCAGGGGAGTTAGCTGCTTGCGGCTGCGACTGGGATCCCTCGCCGCTTGACCTGCTGGCCAGCCAATGCCCAAAGGGGTTGCCGGTGCCGTCCAAAAGAGCCGACAGCCCTCCCACCGCCAGCACGACCAGCACCACATAGGCGGCCCAGAGGTGAAAGGGGCGCAGGGCAAAGCCCAGCTGTTCGCCAACAGCAGTAAGAGGAGGGAGCGCATGGGGCGTTTTGGCAGATAGGAGTGGCAAAGCTTGCCGAGATAAAGCCTCGCCATCCAGCCCCAGATAGTTGGCATAGCGCTTGAGGAAGCCTTGCACATAGACCGGCTCCGGCAACCGGCTCAAGTCGGCTTCCTCCAGGGCCTGCAGATATTGGGAGCGGATGAAGGTATCGTTGGCTACATCTGTCAACGTCAGCCCCCGTGCCTCCCGTGTTTGCCGCAACAGGGATCCCAGGGCTTCCAATCCCGTTGGCGGGACAGAGTCCTTAGAGCGTTCCGACTCTTGCATCGTTTGGCTACCTGCAAAAGAGAGGATGGGCACAAAGTTCCCCCGCTAAAGATTATGAAGAGGGAGAGGAGGAGTGAAAAGAGGCGCTTCTGGACAGAGCTGAGCCGTTAGTGACCGCAAACGGGGCTAGCAAAGCCTGAACCTCCTGCGGCTGCAACAGGCGAAACTGACCTGGCTTTAGGTTGCCTAGACGCAGCGGGCCAATCGCCTCCCGGTGTAAGCTGAGCACAGGATGGCCCAGCTGCTCGGCCACCCGCCGAATTTGCCGGTTGCGGCCTTCAAATAGGACTACCCTCAGCCAAGAGGAGTTGGAGGTTCTTCCAAAAGGGGGCGGATCACAAAACTCCACCTCTGCCGGCAAAGTGGTAGACCCATCCAAGTCGACGCCCTCCCGCCACCGTTGCAGAGTGGCTTGGCT
>NZ_JANSJN010000103.1:0-2054 GCF_047462555.1 Synechococcus sp. B60.1 | reverse complement strand
GCTTTAAAGCCCAGCTCGGTGACCACCTTCCCATTGACTCGAATGCGTCCGGCTAGGATCCAGGCTTCCACCTGGCGGCGGGAGGCCAAGCCCTGCTGAGCCAAAAGTTTCTGGAGCCGTTGGGGTGCTGCCATAGGCAAGGGGACTAGAGCAGAGTCTTTGCAGTGTAAAAGCAGATGGCCAGAGTCGGGGGGCAGCAGGGGTTGCCCGTTTAGGCAGGAAACCAAAGCTTCCGCCCGTTTGTGGCCTGTAGAGCTGAGAGACGGGTAGTGCCTGCTAACAAAACGGTGTAGCTATTGGTTACCCAACTCCTCTGCTTCGCCCTCACTGCCCTCTTCAACCGTTTCCTGGTTCTTAGATGAGGATCCCTCCTGCTTAGTTTCGGCGTCCCGTTTCAGTTGGTTAAGCAGGGCCAGAACCCGGGATCCCCGCTCCAAAGAGCGATCCTGCAAAAACACCACCGTCGGCACCCGTCGCAGGCCGAGGCGCTGACCGATTTCCCGCCGCACGAAGGAAGTGGCAGAGGCCAGCCCCTCCATGGTCTGCTGCTGGGCCGCTTCATCGCCATAGATGCTGACGAAGATGCGGGCATTTTGCAAGTCATTGGAAACCTCGACATCCACAATGCTGACCATGCCCGCCCCCACGCGGTCATCTTTGATCTCCGAGAGCAGGATTTGGCTGACCTCCCGTTTGATCAGCTCGGCTACCCGTGCCACCCGTCGCGCTGTCGCCATTTTTGGATACCTAGGTTACCGCTCATCCGCAAACCGGCTCTGGCCGGTGTGGAGCAGAGTCCGCGTCGGCTCGATCCCCAGAACAGTAGCCGATGCTACGAGCATCTCTCTCTTCTACCTTTATCTTGAATCCATGTCCACCTTGCCTTGAGTATGAATACCTAAAGCCATCGATGGATGGATGGAGACGTGATGATCAAGACGCCAGAGGCCCTGCGGCGCTCCATTGAGCAGTTTATGCTGAATGTCACAGAGCCGCTTGACCCCTTGCTCTCCCTGAAGCTAACTCAATTGGTGGTGATGTTGGGGGATACAGCTTATGCAATGGGGTACAGCGATGGCCAACAAAAGCCAGATGAACGCTGCCGCTATTGTCCCAGCCGGCTGCTCGACCGTCCAGAGCTTTGACAGAGCCCTTTAAGGTTCTTCACAGCCTAGCTCCTGGCTGTCCAGGAGGGGGGAATGAGTTGAAAGGGGTGGTGGGAACCGGCCAAGATGGGATCCCGTCCCTCAGTAGCCTATGACTTCCCCGGTTTTGATTTGGCATCGCCGCGATCTGCGGCTAGCAGACAACACAGCCCTTCATGCGGCGGCGCAGCGCAGCTCCCAGGTGGTGCCGGTTTTCGTTTTCGACCCGCAGGTTTTGCAACGGGCGGATATGGCCCCAGCCAGGGTGGCGTTTCTCCTTCAGGCATTGCAGGAGCTGCAGGAGCGCTACGCCCAGATGGGGATCCCGCTCCTCTGGCGGCGGGGGGATCCGGCGGTGGAGCTGCGGCAGTTGGCCACCGAGCTGGGGGCGCAGGCCGTGTTTTGGAACGAGGATCTGGATCCCTTGGCCCGGCAGCAGGAGAGTCGGGTGCGGGCTAGCTTGACGGCAGCCGGGATCCTGTCTTTTTCTTACCAAGATATGCTGCTGCACGGGCCGGGGGAAGTATTGACCCAGGCGGGGGATCCCTACTCGGTTTTTACCCCTTTCTGGCGCCGCTGGTTCAGCTTGCCTAAGCCGGATCCCTTCCCCACTCCCAAGGAGCTCCAGCCGCTGCCAAGCCTGAAAGCTCAACCTCTGCCCACCTTGGCGGATCTGGGCTCTGTCTGCAACCAGCGGATCCCGACATCAGGCGAGAGGGCAGCCCAAGCGCTGCTGGAGGATTTTTGTCAGGGCCTGCGCATTTTCGACTATGAGCGGGCCCGCAATTTCCCAGCTGAACAGGGCACCTCTCTCCTCAGCCCCCACCTGTGCTGGGGAACCATCGGCATTCGCCAGGTGTGGCAGGCCACGCGGGAGGTGGAAGCAGAGGTGCGCAGTGAAGAGGCCGA
>NZ_JANSJN010000102.1:0-10075 GCF_047462555.1 Synechococcus sp. B60.1 | reverse complement strand
GATTGTCCAACCTTCTAAAGGCAAACTTGTGTCTAGAATCTTCTCGGCTGGGGTGGGAATTATCGCAATTATCGGCTAAAATAGGCGTTGAGCCATTCCAGGCATTCCATGAAGTAAAACACCAACGGCGCGGTAAAGACATAGCTATCGCCCCGATCCAAAATGCCGCCGTGGCCGGGGATGAGATCCCCGGAATCTTTGACGCCGGCATCCCGCTTCATCAGCGATTCCGTTAGGTCGCCCAACAGGCCCGTTAGCCCAATCAGAAACCCCAGCACGCTGCCGCTCCACCAGCGCCAGGGCCAGTTCAGATAGTAGGCTCCGGCCATGGCCAGGGCCATGCTGGCTGCGATCCCGGCCACGGCCCCTTCCACCGTTTTTTTGGGGCTGAGGAGGGAGAGCTTGGTGCGCCCAAAGGCCCGCCCACAGAGGTAGGCCGCTACATCGGCAGCAATGACACAGCCAATAGCCAACAGCGTAATCCACAGCCCTTCCCCCAGTCCTTGGGAAAAAGACAAAGCCCTGACCCGAATCCAGAAGCTGGGCAACAGCGCGCAGTAAAACAATCCCAAAATCGAGGTGGCAATGTCGGCGATGGTGGCCAGCTTGGGCTTAAAGAGCAGATAAAAGCAGATCACAGAACCGGCCACGATAAAAGCAGGGCTGGTCCACTCCGGCTTAACCTGCTGCAAAATCACCAGCACCTGGCTGGAAAACATGGTGGTGCGCATGGCCGGTGCATTGCCCTTGGTCTGCACCAAGCGAAAGAACTCCAGTTGCGCCAGAAAAATAATCAGCCCAATGGCTGCCGTGAAGTACCAGCCCCCTAGCAGGGTGACCGTCAGGGCAAATAGCACCGCCGCAAAACCGCTAACCCAACGGGCTCCCATAGGCGCACCCCGTTATCTTGGCCGGCCCTTCAGCTTCCAGGAGAAGATCCCCCCTAGAAAAAGCCTTTGCCAGGATACCTGCTCTTGCAGTATTCGCCTCAGCGGGACGGAGTTCTGACTTCGATGCGGCTGCTGCAATGGGAATGCCTCCTGCCTTAATCTTTCAGTCTACCCCCCTTCCTCCAGAACTGGGATCCACCTCGATCTCCCCTTCAGCAGGATTGCAAGTGCCCCCAAGCGTGGGATAATTAAAAGACTGCAAAAATGGGTTACCCTTAATCACCTTCCAGCATGGTTCAGGAACTTACCCCTCCCGTGGCTAGTGCTCGCATCTCTGCCGAAGAGGCCCGCATGCTCTACGAAGACATGGTGTTGGGCCGCCTGTTTGAGGACAAGTGCGCCGAAATGTACTACAAGGGCAAGATGTTTGGCTTTGTGCACCTGTACAACGGGCAGGAGGCGGTGTCCACGGGGGTGATCAAGGCGCTCAAGCCCACCGACTACGTGTGCAGCACCTACCGGGATCACGTGCATGCCCTCAGCGCCGGGATCCCCCCGCGGGCGGTGATGGCGGAGCTGTTCGGCAAGGCCACCGGCTGCAGCAAGGGCCGCGGCGGCTCGATGCACCTGTTCTCGGCGGAGCACAACTTTTTGGGCGGCTATGCCTTTGTGGCCGAGGGGATCCCGGTGGCCACAGGGGCGGCCTTTTCGGCCAAGTACCGCGGCACCGACCAGGTGACAGCCTGCTTCTTTGGGGATGGAGCCTGCAACAACGGCCAGTTCTACGAGTGTCTCAACATGGCCGCCCTCTGGAAGTTGCCCATCCTCTATGTGGTGGAAAACAACTTCTGGGCTATCGGCATGGCCCACAAACGGGCCACTTCAGTAACCGACATCTACCTCAAGGGCCCTGCTTTTGGCATGCCCGGCTACCAAGTAGACGGCATGGACGTGCTGGCGGTGCGGGAGGCTGCCCAACAAGCTATTGCCCGGGCCCGCGCCGGGGAAGGCCCCACCCTGCTGGAGTGCATCACCTATCGTTTCCGGGGCCATTCCCTCGCCGATCCTGACGAGCTGCGCAGCCCGGAAGAAAAAGAGTTCTGGCGGCAGCGGGATCCCATTAAGCAACTGGAGCGCTACACCCTCGAACACAACTTGATGACTGAGGCGGACTTCCAGGCCATTCAGGAAAAGGTGAGCGCCGTGATTGAGGATGCCGTCCTTTTCGCGCTGGAAAGTCCTGAGCCTACCCTGGACGAGTTGCACCGCTTCGTTTTCGCCGAAGACGAGTAGATCCTGCCTAGTTCCCAGGTGTCGAGGGAGTGCGGGAGCCGAGACCTGGCTTGGCCAGCCAGGTTCTCTCGCCAACTCTGACGGACTTTCCACCCAGGCCGCCGTTGCCGCTCTCTTGGCGATCCTCGATGCTTAGCATCAGAGAAACCTTCTCCAGATCTGCGCTATTGCGCAGATTTTTTTGTAAAAATCGCTTTCCATTTGTTTACATAGCTTCATATCATTAGTATGTTGAGCATAAGTACTTATTCCCGGCCATGAGTAATTCCCTTGAGTTTCCCTGGCTGTCGGCCCTGGTGCTCCTGCCGCTGCTGGCAGCCTTTGGGATCCCTCTGCTCCCCCAGAGCCGCTGGGCGCGTTGGTATGCCCTGGCGGTGGGGGCTTCGGATTTGGGCCTGATGGTCTATGTTTTCGGGCAGCATTACAACCTGCAGGATTTCTCACTGCAACTGGCAGAACGCTACGCCTGGGTACCCCAAATTGGTCTGCACTGGTCGCTGGCGGTGGATGGCCTGTCCTTCCCGCTGGTGTTGCTTTCGGGCTTGATTACGACTTTGGCGATAGTGGCGGCTTGGGAGGTAGCCCAGAAGCCGCGCCTGTTTTTCTTCCTGCTGCTATTGATGTATGGCGCCCAGGTGGGTGTGTTCTTGGCGCAGGATCTGCTGCTTTTCTTCTTGATGTGGGAGATCGAGCTGGTACCCGTTTATCTTCTCATCTCCATTTGGGGTGGGCCGCAACGCCAGTATGCTGCCACCAAGTTCCTCCTCTACACCGCTGCCGCCTCTATTTTTATTCTGGTGGGATCCCTAGCGATGGCCTTCTACGGCGAGGGCTTCAGCCTGGAGATGGCAGAGCTGGGTGCAAAATCCTACCCGCTGGCCCTGCAGGTCTTGGCGTATGCAGCTTTCCTGATTGCCTTTGGGGTGAAGCTGCCCATTTTTCCGTTTCACACCTGGCTGCCGGATGCCCATAGCGAAGCCTCGGCGCCCATTTCGATGATCTTGGCTGGGGTGCTGCTCAAGATGGGGGGCTACGGCCTCATCCGCCTGAACGTGGGCATCTTGTCGGAAGCCCATGTGTCCTTTGCGCCGGTGCTGGCGGTGTTGGGCACAGTAAACATCATCTACGGGGCCCTGGGGGCTTTGGGGCAAAACCACCTCAAGCGGCGCCTGGCCTATTCTTCCATTGCCCACATGGGCTTTGTGTTGATCGGCATTGCCACTTTTACGGAGCTAGGCCTCAACGGCGCCCTGCTGCAGATGATCTCCCACGGTCTCATTGCGGCGGTGCTCTTCTTCTTGACAGGGATCACCTACGAGCGCACCCACACCCTTGCTCTCGACAAGTTGGGCGGGCTGGCCAAGCAAATGCCTAAGACCTTTGCCCTGTTTACAGCAGGAGCTTTGGCCTCGTTGGCGCTGCCGGGGATGAGCGGGTTCGTGGGTGAGCTGACGGTGTTGCTGGGCTGGACCACCAGCGACGCCTATGCGCCGGCCTTTAAGGCAGGGGTGGCCCTGCTGGCGGCGGTGGGCCTCATTCTTACCCCCATCTACTTGCTCTCCCTGCTGCGGCAGGTGTTCTATGGAGCTCAGGATCCCGGGCTGGTGCTAGAGGAGTATCTGGGGGACATGCGCCCACGGGAAATGGCTGTCGCCCTCTGCCTGCTCTTGCCCATCCTCGGCATCGGCCTCTACCCCCGTTTGGCTACCCAGACCTACGATGTCACGACGGTAGCGGTGGCGGCCCAGTTGCGCAGTGTCCTGCCGACGGAAATTGTGCAACGGCCCCTCTTGCCGGTGCAGCCGGCTCAGGTGGCGGCCTTGCCCCCGACCGATTAGAGGGTGTCGGGATCCCCGCTTTTGCCTTCAACGGAAGAGCTGTTGCTTGAGAAGTCCTCTACCTCAAGTTTCAGCTCTTCTTTTATTTCGAGGTTAAACGTGGGAGGGGGGATTTTTTAGGCTGGAATTCGCTTCTGGCCCCTAGCGAGGATCAGAATGAATGGAGTTGCGTTCGCTCAGGTTGAGCTGCACCACCAGCCACCAAAGGGTAACGTCGGAGTAAGTTGCCCGCCGCTTCAGCCGGGAAATGGAATGAACCGGATTTTGGCTGTCGATCATCCACTCCGAAGCGATGATTTGGCTACGTTGCTGAGCATTCATTGCCTCTCCCCCTTCGCAACTGCTCAAGACTTGGGATAGCTCCTACTTTTAGGATGGCGAATTTGTAGGGGAGCGTGTGAAAAAATATATTACGCAGGGATCCCTAAGGACAGCTAACTTTCTTAGCAACTCGGATCCCGACGGCTGCTCAGTTGAGAACCTACTGGCCGAGGAGCCAAAAAAACTTTGCAAAAGGGTGAGGAATTGAGCAGGGAGAATTGTCTTTGTCTTTACAAGTCTTAAGACCTGGAAAAATTCAATTCTCTCCTTCTCTGCCAGCCTGGAAACAGGGATCCCTCTCTAGGAACCGGCGGCGAGCCGATCCCAAATCTCTTCGTGGGAGAGGCCCTTGCGCACCCATTCTTCACCATTGTGTAGCCGCTGAGCGGTGCCGATGAGAAAGCGGTTGCAGTCGGCTCCCAGGGATTCACAGGTGGTTTGCACACAGACCAGATCCCGGCCCGAGAGCAACGAGAAGAGGCCGGCCAGCATTCCTGCCTCTAGATAGCCGGCAGGCTCCCGCTGCGCAGACAGCTCCTCCGGGCTGAGGCTGGCACGAGCAGCCAGGGCAAAGCCGGAGTTGCGGATCCTAGCCTCCACCAAGCCGCGGTCAGCAGCGGAAAAATCCAGCTCTAGGCGTCCCCAGCCGTGGGTGGCCCAGAGCTCGCTGAGGGCATCGAGGAAGATCCCCAGCGGCAATTCCTGCAACGGCTGTTGGTAGTAGCGGGAGAGTTCGTCTTCGATGCGGCGGAAAAACGCTTCTCCCCACTCGCGACCACAGTTGTAGAGGATGACGCGGGTGGCTTGCCCGGTCTCGTAGCGCAAGCCGGCGTAGATGGCTTCCAGGAGAGGCATGGGAAAGGCTGCCAGGCGGTATCCTCCCCGGCTGTAGAGCAGGCCGCTGTGGATGTCGGGACGGATGTAGTAGGCAGGGCTAAAGCAGTGCCCGGGCAGGATCTGGTCTTGCAGGATCTCTTGCAGGGTAGTCATGGCTTTCCTCTCAGGGAGATGGACGGACTTGAGGGCGGCTGAAACTTAGGCTTTTATGGTCATTTCAAATAAGTTGGTTGCCTGGATCCCAGCTCCCCTCTCCCTCAGGGAGAGGGGCTGGGGGTGAGGGCGAGCTCCCTTGGGGAGAGGGGCTGGGGGTGGTCGCGTGAGCGGCGCGGAGCCCTTGGGCGAGCAGCACGGAGCACTGCGATAGTAGGGAGTGCCTTTATCTGGCCATAGGGAGCAAGGAATGGATGAGCAGGGAGTGGGCTGTATACAGTAATTGGTGGATGGATCGAGAGTCCATTGACTTCAGTTGACCAGCATCGACTTGGCCAAGAGCACGTAGGGGCGGATGGCCTCGCTCTCTTCGGGGCCGAAGACAGCGCTGAGGGAGTCGAGCATCAACTTATAGGCAGGCTGGCACTGGTCACGCATCTTGAAGGACTTCAGGATCGTCTCCAGCCAGTAGAGCAACTTATCCCGCAGGTAATCCTCATCGTTGAGCACCATGGCCAGGCAGCAGTAGCGCCACACCATGCTTAGATCCCGGCGGCAACGCTCCCAGGCCAGGTGCCCATGTTGGCGGGGCAAATTCGGCATCATCGGCTGGAACTTCTCCATCACCCGCTCCACCAGCTCTTGCTCTTTGGCCTGCAGGACTTGATAGAGGCGGACTCGTTTGGGGATCCCTTCCACATAGGCGTGTAGGGTTTTCAGCTCGTCTGGGCGCAGATAGCGGCCCTCACTTTGTTGCATCAGCGCGGTCACCATTGAATTCATAGGAAGCCCCCTTGGTTTAGACGAACATTTGCATCAGGGTGAGCGCTTCTTCCGACGGAGCTGCAGTCTCGGTTTGAGGAGCAAATTCCGGCTCAAGCCGCTCTGGGGAAGGGGTGCAGACAGCCTGTAGCGCTTGCCAGTAGGGGGCAAGCAAACCCTGCTGCTCCGCCGGCAGGGATCCCTGCACCACCGCCTGCAACTGCCGGAGCGCTTCCGGCAAACCCAGATACCGTTCCATCGCCCCACACCTCCATTGCCGCAGGGGCAGGGGATCCCCCAACAACAAGCTCAGGCCCAGGGAGCGCAAGCAGAAGGCCAGTTGCCGGGCCAAGAGGCGCTGAGTGGGGGTGAGAGAGGATTCTGCCTCACCGCTGTACCCGTGCTGTTGCAGAACCTTCTCGATCCACGCCAGCTCTTGTTGTTGCAAGACTTGGTAGAGATCCAGCCGCTCTGGAAAGGAGAGAGCGTAGCGGATGAGATCCTGCAGATCGTCGGGCGTCAGGTAATCCCCTTCTCGATCGGCAATGCGCTCCGGCCAGGAGTGAAGGTCATTCATGGGTGAGGTCTCCTTAAAAAACCCGATTCAAAACCAGTCTCAAAACGAGTCAAAAGATCGAGCAGCTCGAGGAAGCAAAACCCAAGTTGGGGCAAAGCAGGGCTAGAGCAAGGCTCCACCAAACAAAGCGGCAAAATCCTCAAGCGTAAAGGGATCCTCTGGCGGCAGCTCCGGCGGTGGCTCAGGGCGCGGGCGGACGCCCGACCAATTGCAGCCGGCAAAAAACTGCCCTACCGACTGGGCCAAGAACAGGGGGGAGTCCGACAGCGATTCTGGAGCGAAGGGAGCTTTGGCCAAGGGCCGGTTATCCCAGTTCAACCCCTGTAAAAACACCGCCAGCGGCTGGGTTAAGTCCAGATCGGTGTCTAGGTTGAGGGTGACCATGGGCGTTTCTCCAAAGTGGCGGGGGAAGGACTGCAAAAGCCACAGGCAGACCTCACAGTTGGTGCAAACGCTGCTCGATTTCGCGGGCGCTGGCCCCTTCGCTCACCCAGAAATTGGCGGCATCGATGCGCTCTTGCCCGCCCAGCAAAAACTTGCAATAGGTCTCCTCCATGGCGTAGCACTGGATTTCGATGCAGGCCAGCTCGCGGGAAGTCATAGCAGAGAAAAATCCGGCAAATAGCCCGGCATAGAGGTGACAAACCGGCTTGCCCACATCGCCCAAGGTGCGGGCCACCAGCGAGTCAAACAGGTTGATGAATAGGAACCCTTTTTGCTTGGACTCGGTTTCCACCTCCCACTTGCCCCAGCCTTGCGCCGTAAAAGGCCACCACCAGGTCTCCAGCAAAAACAGAAGGTTGGACTGCTTGACCCCAACTCCGTACTCCCGCTCATACCACTGGGAAAAATGCTGGGCATCGCGGCTGCCCCAGTCTCTGCCGATGGTGTACATCACCGCCGCAGAGGCATCGCCCACTTCCCGCTCTAGGCCCGCCTGCAGGCCGACAATGAAGTCTTCGCTGAGCAGCAGGTTTTGGGTGTTGTTCCAGTCGATGATCGTGCCTTGCTCTCGGTTAAAGCGGAAGAAATCGCGGTAGCTGTAGTGGGCGTGCTTGTCGCGGCCCACCGGCATGGTGACTGCGGGACGGGGATCCGGTCGAGTGGTAACGCTGGCCATGGCTTTCTCCTCAACAAAACTGAGCCGTGATCCACTGCAGCAGGAACCCAAGCAGAGTGTTGGGATCCCTTAGGCCTCGCGGGTCTGGGCAAGGGTGCTGCCGATGATGCGGAAGTCTTCGTTTTCCAGTTGCTTGATCGTGGAACGGGTGATGATCTTGCCCTCCTCCACCAAAACGCGCCCTGTTCGGGGGTGCAGCAAGTCTTGTTCGGCCCGCCGACCGATGAGCACCTCGATATCCTTCAGCGAGTTCACGTACATCCCCGGCGGCAGCTCCACCACCACCCCATCGGCCACCACCCGTGCCTGACAGGCCAAGCGGGAATTGCTGCGGGCGCTGGTGATCGTCTCCAGGGTTTTGGCCTCGCGGGGGGTGATGGGGGTGAGGCTCTCCATGCCCTCCTTGACGTAGACATGACAGGTGGCGCAGAGGCCGCGGCCGTTACATTCCTTGGAGACATGGAGCTCCTCCGACAAAATGGCCGACAGCAGATTGCTGTAGGTATCCACCTCCGAGACGCGGGATAGAGGATCTAGCCGGATTTGTTTCACCATAGGTGGGATCCCCAACTTCAAGGCAGACAAAAACTCTGCCGGCAGATACGCCCTGCCGCAAAAGCAATACAAGCGAAAAATCAGTTCCTACTCGTATTCTGGATCTTGACCAGGCTGGGGGAATCAAAACGTCACAATCTTTAACTACGGGTAAGTACGAAAAGTTTCTCCATGTAGAAAGCTGGAAAGTAGAATCACGTAAACTCAAAAAAACTGGGGCCTTCTTGTAAACATTTATCGCAAGCTTCCCCAGTTCAACTTATCGACAAGATAAATCTTGAGTAGGGCTTTTGCTCAGTTGGTCTCCGGGTTGGCATTGACAATTTTTGGATCTGGTTAATGCCGATTGTAAAAGTGTATCGAGCAACTCCATCTTCATCGTTTCTTTAAGTTGACCTCTTGCCCAATCGGTTTTTGTCGGTCGCGTTGCTTGGGAGCTATCGCTATGGAACTACGCCAGCGGGATCCGCAAACGTTGCAAAACCTGTTGCGGGCTGCCTACCAACAGCTTTTGGAACGCCAGCCCTACCAGCACGAGAAGGCGGGAGAGCTGGAAAAAATCGAGCAGGACTTTCTGCGGGGTCGGATTGGGATCAAGCGGTTGGTTCGCCAAATTGGGGGATCCCGGCTCTACCGGCAGCTCTTTTTCAGTGCCGGCTGCAACACCCGCTGTGTGGAGCAGGGTTTTAAGCACTTTTTGGGACGGGCCCCGGCCAGCAAGGAGGAGGTGGCGGCCTACCACGACATTCTGGTGCGCCAGGGCTTTCAGGCCATGGTCAATGCCTTTATCGACTCGGAGGAGTACCGCCACACCTTCGGCAACGACCAACTGCCCCATCCGCGGCAGCGGCTGAGTGGCTGCCCGCCTCTGGCCTACCTGCTGACAGAGCAGATGCACCGGCGCCATGAGCTGGCGATGCAGGGATCCCCACGGCTGCAGAGCTTGGCGGTGATGTAACTCAGGCGGTGGGAGCGGGGAGAAAGTCGAGGCTGTAGGCCTGGCGGACATTGAGGCCAGCTTCGACGATTCCCAGGGCCACCATTTCCTGAAAATAGGTCTGCCAGCGCTGGTGGGTCATGGCGCCGATCCCCAGGGTGGCCGCGTCGCCGGCAGTGAGGAGGCCGTAGTCTTTTAGGGCTTGGTGGGCATAGGCCAGAAGGGCCTCGCTCATGTTGGGGTTGTCCTGGCGGATGAGGCGGTTGCCGGGGCGGGGATCCTCCAGGTAGCTCTGCCAGCCCGCGATGGAGGCGGCCACAAATTTTCGCACCTCCTCCGGGTACCGTTCGGCAAAGGGGCGGGTAGTCTCCAGCGTGGTGGCATAAGGGGAATAGCCGTAGTCGGCCAGCAGGAAGACAACCGGATCAAAGCCGCCCTCCTGGCGCACGCGGAAGGGCTCGGAGGTGACATAGCCCTGCTGGGCAGAGTGTTTGTCCAGCAGGAAGGGGGTGAGGCTGAGGTTGTAGGGACGCTTTTGCTCGTCGGTAAAGCCAAACTTGGCCCGCAAGAAAGGCCAGTAGGTGAGGTTGGCTCCCGGAGAGACCCAGATGGGCTTGCCCCGCAAGTCCTCCAGGCGCTCGATGCCCACGCCCGGATGGGCCAAAAGACACTGGGGATCCTTCTGGAAAAAGGCGGCCACGGTGAGCACGGGGATCCCTGACGGCAGAGCCGCCAGGGCGTCGGGGCTGCCGCCGAGGACAAAGTCCGCTGCTCCTCCAGCCAGCAGTTGCA
>NZ_JANSJN010000101.1:3901-10091 GCF_047462555.1 Synechococcus sp. B60.1 | reverse complement strand
GGGTCAATCACCGCATCGCCACTCGCGTCAGCGGGACGGAGTCCTTAGCGATTGTTTCTAGGGCCCAGGCGACCCACCGTTTTATTGCCTTGGAAGACTTGATTGGGATTAGGGAGCGTACCAACCAACAGCCGCGCAGCAAGAGAGAGCAGCGGCGGTCGAACAGTGAGGCCTACGGCCCGCTAGCGCGAGGGGCGTTCTCCCAGTTGAGACAGTTTCTAGAGTACAAGGCCGCCAGAGCAGGGGTGAAGGTGGTGGTGGTGCTGCCTGGCTACAGCTCGCAGACCTGCCACCGGTGTTTGTGGCTTGGGCAGCGGGAAGGGAAGCATTTTCGTTGTGTGAACCCGGCCTGTGGCTGGGAAGGGGATGCAGATTTGAACGGTGCCAACATGATTGCCCTTTTGGGGGTCGCTGTAAACCGGCCTAGAGGCCCGTGGTTGGCTTGCCAACTGCAGGGCTACCGTTCGCGTCAGCGGCGCGTAGCGCTTAAAGCCCGCTCCGTACTGCTTAGCGGCCGGAGCCGGGTAGTTTACCGGTGCGTAGCACTATGAGCAAGGTTTTGGTTTTAAATGCCTCCTACGAGCCGCTCAACGTCACCAGTTGGCGCAGAGCTGTCGTCCTTTTGCTCAAGGGCAAAGCCGAGCAAATCGAGCACAACGGCAAAGTAGTCTACGGCAACATCCCTCTGCCCACCGTCATCCGCCTGCGCCACTACGTTCACGTTCCCCACAAAGAGATTCCCCTGACACGCCGCAACGTCCTCTATCGCGATGGGCACCGCTGCCAGTACTGCGGTTGTTATGGCGAAGACCTCACCCTGGATCACGTGATCCCGCGCTCCCGCGGCGGCGGAGATACCTGGGAAAATGTGGTCAGCGCCTGTGTGCGCTGCAACGTGAAAAAAGGGAATCGCACTCCGCGTGAGGCTGGCATGCCCCTGCTGCGCCAGCCCCGCCGCCCCCCCAGCACCCTTTACTTTGAAATCTCCAAAGCTGTCAGCAGCGGATCCTACCGGGAATGGCTGAAGTACGCCATTGGCCTGGAAGGAGACTCGCCGCCAGAGCCGGCAGGCAACCCCGGCTAGCTCTCAAGGCTAAGGATGCAGGTCTGAAACCGGCGCTGCTTTGAAAGGGGGAGGAGAGGTGGTGGCCGGGATCCCCGTCTCGATCCACTGGTGGATCAGGGCATTGACCTGTTCGGGGCGCTCATCGTGAGGGCAGTGGCCGGCTTCCAGGAAGTATTCCACCGCCTGAGGGTAGTGAGCCCGGTACAGCTTGGAGCGCTCGCGGGCCCGCATCCAGGGATCCCGTTCGCCCCAAATCAACAACAGGGGGCGCACCAAGCTGCGCAGCAGCTCATCCACATAGCGCCCCTTCTGCCCGCCCCGCATCAGGGCCACGAACACATCGGCAGCCCCCGGATCCCGTGTGGGGCGATGAATGTCTTCCACCAGTTGATCCGTCACTGCCGCCGGGTCGTAATAGACCTGCTTCAGCTTGGAGCGAATCACCCGCGGCTGCCGCAAGTACTGAAACAATAGGTAAGACACCAGGCGCTGGCGCAGGCCCCAGCCCACCAGGCCACGCAGCCATTGCCGCCAGCCAGAGGGGGATCCCTTAGCAGTGGAAAAGCCACCGGCTCCGTTAAGCAACACCACCCCCCGCACCCACTCCGGCCACTCTGCCGCAAGGCTGAGCACCACATAGCCACCCAGGGAGTTGCCAATGGCCACCACAGGCCGCCGGATCACCTGTTGACAGAAATCCCGCAGTTGATCCCGCCAGATCTCGGCGCGGTAGTCCCAGTTGGGCTTGGCCGAACGGCCAAAGCCGAGCAAATCGATAGCATAGACCTGGTAGTGTTGGGCCAACTCAGGGATATTCTTGCGCCAGTGGTCGGTGGAGGCCCCAAAGCCGTGCACCAAAAGCAAAGGCTGCCCCTGCTCGCCCTGTTTGACATAATGAACGGATTGCCCCCGCCAAATCCAGCGTGCCGAGATGGGAGTGGCCGGTGCCGACGTTGATACCATAAGGTTTGCTCGTGAGCTTTTCTCATTCTAGATTCATTTAGATTTTGCCTAGCCAGCTCCGAAGCCGCCCCCGGGCAAGGTATCCTAAACACCGGTTGGATACGCACATGATCGCGTTTTTGACAGGCCACCTCGTCGCTGTGGAACCGGGAGAGCGCAGCAGCCTCACCCTGGAGGTGCAGGGGATCGGCTATCGCATCCAGGCGCCGGCCCGTTTTCTCAAGCAACTGCCCCCTGTAGGAGAGCCTGTGCGGGTGTTCACCCATCTGCTGGTGCGGGAGACCGAGCTGGTGCTGTACGGGTTTGGCTCGCCAGCGGAGCGGGATCTGTTTGTGGAACTGATCAAAGTCCCGGGGGTGGGTCCGGCTTTGGGTCTGGCGCTGCTCAACACTTTCGCTTTGCCGGAGCTGGTGCAGGCGGTGGTTACCGAAAATGTCCGCCTCCTCTCCCTAGCCCCAGGGGTGGGCCACAAAACGGCCCAACGGCTGGCGCTGGAGCTGAAAAGCAAATTGGCCCACTGGCGACAAGGCCTAGAGAACGCAGATCGCCCTCTGGCTGGCGGGCCGCCCCCCTCTATCCGGGAGGAGGTGGAAATGGCCCTGCTGGCCCTCGGCTACAGCCTCCAGGAAATTCAAGCGGCCCTGCAAGCCCTTCCACCTCAGCCCCGGCAGACGGAAGACTGGCTGCGCGAGGCCATCACCTACCTCAGCCAACAGCCATGAGTGGCTCAGCTCCCAAGCAGCGCCGCGTTGGCATTCTCGGCGGCACCTTTAACCCCGTCCACCACGGCCATCTGATCATGGCCGAGCAGGCCCTCTGGCAGTTCAACTTGGATCAGGTGCTGTGGATGCCGGCAGGGGATCCTCCCCACAAGCCCTTGGCCGCCGGCGCCAGCAAAGCGGATCGTCTGGCCATGGTGAAGCTGGCCATTGCCGACCACGAGCGCTTCGCCTGCTCCGAGCTGGAGATCCGCCGTCCTGGCCCCTCCTACACCATTGAGACACTGCGCTGCCTGATGCAAGAGCAACCCAACACCCAGTGGTACTGGATCATCGGGGTGGATGCCCTGCGGGATCTGCCCCAGTGGTACCAGGCGGAAGAATTGGCCCGCCTCTGTCACTGGATTGTTGCCCCCCGCCTCGATGCCGGTGATGCCGCCCAGGTGCTGCAGTCGGTGGCTGAGAAGCTGCCCATCCGGGCGACAATCTTGGACGCCCCCACCCTAACGCTTTCTTCCACCTACCTGCGTCAGCAAATCCAAAAAGGGGGATCCATCCGCTACTTGGTGCCCTCCGCTGTGGAGCACTACATTCGCCAACACCGACTCTATCTCGACCCTTGAAGAAAAAAGAGGAGGGCTCCCCCCTCTTCAATCAACCCATTAACCCATTTGCTACAGCAACGGCCCGCCCAACTTTTTTTTTAGGGAGGAGAAGCTGAAGATTGAAGTTAAAGAAGTTAAAGATGCTGTTTCCTTGAGCGGGCGGGCAATCGCAAAAAATTGCAACCCAACCTGCCGGCAGCTTAGTAAGCCAGGCCCATGCTGCGGGTGGTTTCGGGCCCAAGATAGACGCGGATGCTCAGGAAATCAGTGGGGCAAGCAGTCTCACAGCGTTTGCAGCCAACACAGTCTTCGGTGCGGGGGGCTGCAGCAATCATGCCGGCCTTGTTGTTCCCCTTCCAGGGCACCATTTCCAACACATCGGTAGGGCAGGCCCGCACACACTGAGTACAACCGATGCAAGTGTCGTAGATCTTGACCGTGTGAGCCATTAGCGTTCTCCAGTCGAGCTCTTTGAAAGGTTAAAAAAGGTTTACCCCTCTGGCGTGGCAGCCACACCACTGCACAGGTGCCCTCAGTGTACTGTAGTCCTGCCCAGCCACCCCAATCTCCGATCCAAATGTTCAAACAAATTTACATCCCCAGGGATCCCTTGCCGCCCCGACGGGAAGGTCGCCCTCGCGGTTGGGCTAGGATCGCTTGAGGAAGAGCAGGGCAAGGATCCTACGAATGGGACGCTCGGTGCGGAATTGGAGAAGGCAAACTCGAAGCCAGATGCGCCGCCTGGGCTCCGTTTTGGCCGGCATTTTGCAGGAAATCTATGAGGAGAACATCCCTCGCCTGCGCCGCTGGGATCGGCAGCTTACCAACTGGGTGTACCGCCGCGGCTGGAGGGTGGATCCCTCCTTGCCTAAGGTGGCTATCTACGTGTTGGGTACGGTGGTGATCCTAGCGATTCCAATTCTCACCTGGGCAGTTGTGGTTGCCTTGGCTGCCTTTCTCGCCATCCAAATGGTTCAAAAATGGCCCCAGGCAGCCCCCGCCAGGGATCGCCACTATCTGCCGAGCGCCGAGGCGGAGGACGACCCCGATCCCCGCCAAGAGGACTGGGACGATTGACGGGCTAACTGTCCCTGCGCTGGTACAGGGGATCACCCTTGGGTGGAGGGGGCGACTCTTTTGGGCTGCTAAGGCGCTGCCTCATCTGTCTGACTAGCTTTTGCTGGGAGCGGTTTTCCAGCCTGTTTAGGCCAAGGGCGCCGGCCAGGATCCCTAACTGTAAAGCCAAGCTGGGCAGGGTAGTCTCCAGATCCCGCCCTGCCAAGGCCCGAAAGAAAAACACAAATGCCCCAACGGTAGCCGAGAACCCCACCGCCAGGTAGATGAAGCGCCGCAAACTGCGGTAAGGAGCAGCCAGTTCCGTGAGCAGCCTCACCCGATCCGCCGTCAGATCCTGGGGCAAGCTGGCTTTGGGCAAAGACTTGGGATCCGATTCCGCCATTGGCTATACCTCCTCAGGCAACAGCAAGGGATCCCGCCCAGAAATCGCAGCCAAGCTTTCCTCGGCGGCCCGACAGGCGGCTAGGATATCTTGCTCTTCCCCGCCCAAGTAGACGCGGCCAAAGCTACCGAAAGGCATCACCTCGAGGATGTTGATCCGGGCCGATTTTTCTGCCTCATTGGCGGCCAGGGGGGCATAGCCTGCCGGCTGCACCTCCAGGATGTAAAGGGTTTGGCCCGCAAGAAGCATCTGGCCGCGGCGGAAACGGTTGATCAACTGGGTTTGGTGGGGATCGATGTTGCGGATGATCTGGCTAGAGATGATGCGCGGCCTTAGGCGCTCCCTTTCACTCACCCCCAAAGCCGCCAGGATGGCCCGCCCGGCAGTGCGGGTATCCCCCTGGTTGCTGGAGTGAACCTCCAAAAGACCGTAGAGGCGCTCTACTACCTGCAACCCTGGCCTTACCGAGGTGGCTTTGAGGGCGATGTCCATGACGCGGTTGATCTCAATGCCGGGGGAAATCTCGACCCAGAGGGAAGTGTCCCCCGGCAGGGGCAAAAAGCCCTGGGCCACCGTGCCCAGATAGGCGGCGTATTGGGGCTGGAGCCGATCCAAAAACACGTAGCTGCGTAGGTCAATCCCCAAAGGAGTTCTCCCCTAGTCGCCTGGGCTTTGTGGGATGACAAGCTGGGAGTGGATCCCTATCTTCAGTCTCGCCTGATCTGGCCAGCTTTGGAGAAGGGGGCCAGCGGGATCCCACCCTCCCACGGCTACAGGCCGCCCTGGGCCACCACCTTTACAGTTGTCAGGGCTTCCAGGTCGATGGGCCCGCGCACATGCAGCCGCTGGGTAGAAATGCCCAGGGACGGGTCGCGAATCGCCCCCAAGGTAGGGATCCCGCTTCCGCGGCCTGCTGAGAGGGGCGTGGTGTTGATGTGGATAAGGGCCGCATCCACCTCCTGGAGAAAGCGCTGGGCCGCCGCCTGGCTATCAGTGAGGATGGTTTCCGACTGATGGTAACCGTTTTTGTTAATCCAGGCGATAGCCTCCGTTAAATCCGCTACTAGTTGGAGGCGCAGATGGGGACGCCGGGTGGAGTCAAACCCTTCTCTCAGCGGCTGGAGCTGGGGAAATTGCTCTAGAATTGGGGTGGCCGCCTGAACGTCGATCTCCCCCTGACTGAGCAAAGCTTCGACCAGTGCTGGCAGATGGCTGGCGGCCCAGTCAGCGTGGATCAGCAGCCAGAGGGTGAGGGGCTGGTAGATGGGGATCCCTTCTGGGGCATAGCGAGCCAAGGGATTCAGCAAAGCTGACTTCACCAAAGGCCAGGGAGCGGTGCGATCCAGATAAACATGGCCATAGCCCAGGTGGGTAGCCA
>NZ_JANSJN010000101.1:1884-3801 GCF_047462555.1 Synechococcus sp. B60.1 | reverse complement strand
CAGCAAAGCTGACTTCACCAAAGGCCAGGGAGCGGTGCGATCCAGATAAACATGGCCATAGCCCAGGTGGGTAGCCAGGATCGGCACTTTGCTAGCCTGCAGGAGAAACTCCACCCAGCCGGGGCGACCACAGGGGATTACCAGGTCCACGTAGCGGGTTTGCTGCAGCAGCAGTAGCAGCAGCGAGTCCTCTTGGGGATCCGCTGGCCGGTCTTGGGTGGGCAAGGCTTGAATGGCTCCTTCTGGGATCCCGTGTTCGTAAGCTGTTTCTGCCAATAGGGTAACTAGAGCCTGGTGGGTTTTCTGGATGGGGCCGCTGCTGGCCAAGAGCACGCCATTGCCCGTCTTGAGACCCATGCCAATGCCGTTGAGGGCAAACTCGGGGTAGATCTCATAGACCAAAGCCACCACCCCCAAGGGGACGCGGTAGCGGCCAATGAACAGCCCGTTGTCCTGACGGTACCCCCTCTCCAGGCTGCCGATGGGATCCGGCTGTTGGGCCAAGAGAGCAAGCAACTGGGCGGATCGCTGCAGGCGCTCCGGGGTGAGCTTGAGGCCGTTGAGGATCCACTCCGGCACAGTTTGCTCGCGGCAGCTTTCCAGGTCGAGGGTATTGGCCTCTAAGAGGAGATCGGAGCGCTCCAGCAAACGGCGCGAGAGGGCCAGCAGGGCCTGGCGTTTGGTTTCGCCGCTCAAGCGCTGGAGCTGAGGCAGCAAGCGGCGCACCTGGCGCAGGGTGGTGCTGAGGTCAAAAGCTGAACCAAAATCGGTCACTCGCTTCCCTCCTGCCTGGCTGACCGACGACAGACCTGCTCCTGACCACTGCTAACAAGAAATGGCTAGATCCACAAGAGCTGAAACTGGGGATCCCTGGCAACGATCCCAAGCATCTCAAGGCCGACGCAGCAGCAGGATTGCCGTCGCCATCAACAGCGTTAACAACAGGCAAAGAATCAGGAACCAACTGAGCAACTGGGCTTGGCTGGGAAAGAGCACCGCGCTGAGAAACCCCACCCCCAAAGCAACCCCCAGGCTGAGGGTGAGGCCCAAGAGCATGGATCCCTGGAAAGTGCTTTGCCGGCGCAACACCCATTGATGGCCGTTCCAGAACCACATTTTGCGGTAGGGGTAGGAAACCGCCAGTTGCTCAATGTGCAGGCGGTCGGGGGTGATGGCAAAAATATGCTGGCAACGGCTGCAGCCAAAAGCCTCAGTCAAGGTAATCAGGCGCAACTGACCTTGGTGGCAACAGGGGCAGGGGTAAATCTTGGCGGGGTCGATGGTCTGAGCCACCCGCAGGGACGATTTCTGCCGAGGCAACTTGCGAGGAGAAGAAAAGGCCACAGCTCGTAGTTGGGGAGAAGTCGGGATCCCTCACATCCTATCTTCAAGAAAGTGGAGTCAAGCTACCCAGAGATGGCGAACGTAGCGCCAGGTCAAGATCTGGTTGAGAACGAGGAAGATGAGAGCCAGAAGCCCATAGCCCAGCTTGAGAACTCTGCTCAGGTGGGGACGAGCCCAGAGGGGAAGAAAGCCCAAATCTGTGTGCTTGGCCCAGTGCACGAGAGCCAGCACGTGTACGACGTGAACCGGCAGGCAGTAGCGAATCATGCTTCGCTGGCCCAGGGGACTCATGCCGGCTACAGCGATGTAGAACATGGCCCAGGCAGCCAAATGGAGCCCCAGCCGCTCCTGCCAGCGCTGGCTCTTGCCGGCCAGGATACTCCACCCATCCAGCAAGCCTGTAACAACTAGGGATCCCAACGTAACAGACACAAACAGTTGGCTGAGAGCATCAGACCACAGGCCAGGATCCTTCACGGGTGCAGAAGGAGAGAGCAAGACTTGCCATCGCTCAGGGGAAAGAACATAGGTAGAAGCTTGGAAAAGGGCTTGGTAATTGGCCTGCACGCCAGT
>NZ_JANSJN010000101.1:0-1784 GCF_047462555.1 Synechococcus sp. B60.1 | reverse complement strand
CAGCCAGCAAAAGAGCTGGGCGGTCAGGTAAAGCCCTAACTCAGGCTCAACCCGCAACAAGCGGCTGAGGGCAATAACGGCCAGAGGGTAGCCAGGAAAGAAGGCCACATTGCTCTGCTCGTAGGCAATCTTGTCAAAGCCGACAAACTGATAGCCCTGCCGCACAATCCCCAAATACCAATGGCTATCCCACTGGGTTAAACCCTTGAAGATGGAAGCATAGTCATCCTCCTGGCTCCAAAGGGAGATTAAGAAGATCTGCAACCCTGTCAAGGCTAAGCTTGGCAGCAGAACCTGGATAGAGAAAGGGGCAAGACGCTGCCGGCTTTGCCGCAACAGATGGCTAAGAGAGAAGCTCATCGCCGGACCTTCGCAGGTGGGGGTGGCACTTTGATCTCTTCTTGGTAATCGTCATCGGAGTTCACCTGCCAGAGATCGTGGCTGCCGGGGCGGAGGACGTTTTCCGCCGCCAATAGGCCCATCAGCAAGCTGTGATCCTGGTTGTTGTACTTAAACGAGCCGTAGCGACCCACCAGTTGCAAGTTTTCAAACTGGCCAAGATACCTCTGCAAAATGGCTAGATCTTCTTTGTAGCTGCCGGCATAGATAGGATAGGTGCGGGGCAGGCGCACCACAAAGCCGCCGCAGATCTTCTGGCCTTGCAGCAGGCCAATTTGGCGTAGCTCCTTCTCAGCCAAAGTCAGCAATTCCTCCTCAGGGGCTTGCCACAAGGGATCCCCAAAGTTGCACCAATACTCACAGCACAAGGGGGTTTGTTCCCGGTTGGGGAGCATAGCCGGTGACCAATTGGCAAAGTTGGTTACCCGACCAACCTGCACTGTTGGGTCGTTGATATACAGCCAGTTGTCGGGGAAAAGCTGGGATCCCTCCACAATCAAGTAAACCAAAACCGTGTTGCGAAACTTGAGGTTGCGGGCTGCCTGCAGCACTTCTGGGGGAGGCAGTTCCCGCAGGCTCTGCACCAACACTGTCAGAGGGATCGAAGAGATGACGTGGGAGGGGGAGACCCATGTTTCCCTTCCATCCTGAAGATGGCGCAGTTGCAGCTCGACAATCCGGGATCCCTCCTGCCTAAGGGCGATGACCTCCGTATTTAGCCAAACTTCTTGACCCTCGGCCAGCAAAAACTCCTGCATTTTTTCGTAGAGCTGACCGGATCCCAGGCGAGGAAACTGAAATTGGTCAATCAGTGATTTGACAGAGCCGCGCTTCCACCCCAGGGCCTTGCGGATGGCTTGCCCAAGGCTGAGACCTTTGATGCGCTGGGCAGCCCAATCGGCGCTGATTTCGGTACAAGGGATCCCCCACAGCTTTTCCGTGTAGCCTTTGAAGAACATCTGAAAAAGCCGGCTGCCGAATTTTCCTTTGACCCAGTCGGCAAAGTTCTGGGGAGCTGGGCGGGGGATGAGTTGGGCCCAGAGGTAGGAAAGGACAATGAGCAGACTTTCCCACCAGCCAACTTTGCGCAGGACTTCCCAAGCTTGGATGGGGTACTGAAAATATTGCTTGCGGTAGTAGATGCGGGTAAGCCGCCGGACAGTCACCTGTTCGGATCCCAAAACCCGGTTCCACAGCTCCAGCACCGCTGGGATCTTGGTAAAAAACCGGTGCGGGCCATAGTCGAGAATGAACCCCTGGTAGCGAATGCTTTTGGCCAGGCCCCCGACCCTGTCTTCTCGTTCCACCACCACCACGGGGAAGCCTAGCTGGGTCAAGCGATAGGCAGCCGCCATGCCCGCCGGCCCCGCCCCTAGGATATAGAT
>NZ_JANSJN010000100.1:0-10193 GCF_047462555.1 Synechococcus sp. B60.1 | reverse complement strand
GAGGGCCAGCCGTTGCGCATGGGCTACTACCGACCGGGCAGCCACCGCCTGGTGAACCTCAACCAATGCCCTGTGCAGGACGAGCGGCTGGATGTGTTCCTAAGGGAAATAAAGCAGGATCTGCAGGAAACTGGCTGGAGCGTGTATGACGAAAGCCGCCACCAGGGCCACCTGCGCCATCTGGGCTTGCGCATTGGCCGCCGCACCCGTGAGGTGCTCCTCACCTTGGTCAGTTGCAGCCGCGACCTGCCCCATCTGGAAAGGTGGGCCCAGCGCTGGCTGCAGCGCTACCCTGACCTGGTGGGGGTCTGTCTTAACCTCAACCCGGCCCGCACCAACGTCATCTTTGGCCCGCAAACGGAGGTCATTGCCGGGCGGGGATCCCTGCGGGAAGAATTGGCCGGTCTTTCCTTTTGGATTGACAGCACCTCCTTCTTTCAAGTCAACACGGAGCAGGCGGAGGCCTTTTTTACCTGGATAGTGGATCAGCTCCAGCTGCGTGGCGAGGAGATCGTCCTAGACGCCTACTGCGGCATCGGCACCCTAACCCTGCTCTTGGCCCGGCGGGCCAAACGGGCGATAGGGGTGGAAGTCCTGCCGGCGGCGGTGGCCCAGGCCCGCTACAATGCCCAGTTCAACGGCATCGCCTCGGCCCAATTTTTCCAGGGCACAGTAGAAGCGGTTTTGCCGACTCTGCCTCCTGCCGATATCGTGGTGTTGGATCCGCCGCGGCGCGGCTGCGACCTGCAGGTGCTCGAGATCCTGAAGCAGCGACAACCTCAGCGCATCGTCTACATTAGCTGTCACCCTGCCACCTTGGCGCGCGACCTGCAAATCCTGATGGCCGAGGGATCCTACCGCCTAACCCAATGGCGAGCTGCCGATTTCTTTCCCCAAACGGGCCATGTCGAGGGAGTGGTCTTTTTGGAGCGGGTCTGAGGACAACTCCAGGGAAGGGGGTGAGGGAGCACCAGCCGGCGGCAACCAATGCTAACGTCAGAATAGTTAAAGTTTCGCAACGGATCCCCTTGCCGTTACCCTAGCCTCTCATGCTCAGAGCTGGCATTGTTGGTCTGCCCAATGTGGGCAAATCGACTCTCTTTAACGCCCTCTGCGAAAACGCCAAAGCCGAGGCGGCCAACTTTCCTTTCTGCACCATTGAGCCCAACATAGGACGGGTGGCGGTGCCGGATGAGCGCCTAGAGGTGCTGGCCAAGATCAGCGGCTCGGCAGCAATCGTCCCCGCCCAGATTGAGTTTGTTGACATTGCCGGGCTCGTAGCCGGTGCCAGCAAAGGCGAGGGGCTGGGCAACCAATTTCTCTCCCACATCCGCCAGGTGGACGCCATCGTGCATGTGGTGCGCTGCTTTCAGGACGAGAACATTGTCCACGTGGCTGGCTCCGTGGATCCCCTGCGAGACATAGGCGTGATTAACCTGGAGCTGGCCCTGGCGGATCTGGCGCAGATCGAGCGGCGTTTGGAGCGGGTGCGCAAGCAGGCCAAGTCCGACAAAACGGCTCAAGTGGAGCTGCAGGCCCTGGAAAAGCTACAGGCTGCTCTGGACGAGGGCAAGCCAGCTCGCCTGGTGCCCCTTAGTCCGGAGGAGGAGGCTGCCATCAAGGGGCTGGGGCTGCTTACCCGCAAGAAGGTAATCTACGCCGCCAACGTGGCGGAAACAGAGCTGGCCACCGGCAACGACTGGGTGGAGCAGGTGCGGCAAGTGGCCCAGGCGGAAGGGGCGCGTGTGGTGGTGGTCTCGGCCCAGGTGGAGGCGGAATTGGTGGAGCTGCCGCCTGCAGAGCGACAGGCTTATCTAGACTCGCTGGGGGTGAAAGAAGGGGGGCTGAAATCCTTGATCCGCGCCACCTACGAGCTGCTGGGTCTGCGCACCTATTTTACTTCCGGCCCCAAAGAAACCCACGCCTGGACGATCCCTGCCGGTGCCACTGCTCCCCAGGCAGCGGGGGTGATCCACTCGGATTTTGAGCGGGGCTTTATCCGGGCAGAAACAATAGCGTATGAGGATCTAGTGGCAGCAGGATCCCTAAGTGCTGCCCGAGAGAAGGGTCTGGTGCGCAGCGAGGGCAAAGACTACGTAGTGCAGGAAGGGGACGTGATGCACTTTCGCTTCAACGTCTAGGTCTCCCTCTGCCTCCCTGCTCAGGCAAGATGGGTTTTCTCAGAAATTTAAGATTTGCTCACTGTCCCTAGGCAAAAAGACTTAGCCCCCTTGGGCAGAGGATATGGGCTCAGGGGGTCTTCTATCAGTCCGACCGTTTTCCTGAGAAAACCGTTGACGCTGTAACGAAACATCACAATAATTGGACTAGATAAACAAATGTTTGTTTTAGGGATACGTTGATGGATCTACTGCAATACGGGCCGATGGCCTGGGTCTACTTGGCAATTTTTGCTTCCATCATCTGGTGCATTTGGGGTCGTTCGGAAGACGACATCATGTTCTAGAGCAACAGGGGTTCCTCTGTGAGCTTGGGCTATTGCTTGCGCCTGAGCGGGCAGGGGGATCCTTCTCCGGCATAGCCTCTTGATGACCGCAGCCTTGCAAAGATTTCGTTGAGAAACTTTGTGGACTCCTGGCAGGCTTGTGCTGGACTTGAGATCGAGAGGAATGCCATGCCGGGTGGTGGAAAACTCTTCCCCCTGGCCCTGCAACACGCAGCTTGCAACGGTTATGGGTGTTCATAGCTTGACCTCCCGCCGTCCCTTGCCGGGGGCGGAAAAGATGTCAGAGGGCTACTGCCTCTCCTGGCGAGGCGTTGGGGTGATGGGAGTGTTGAATGTAACTCCTGACAGCTTCAGCGACGGCGGCCAGTGGGGATCCGTAGAGGCAGCCGTGCAGGCAGCCAAGGCCATGGCAGCAGCGGGAGCCTTGATTGTGGATATCGGCGGCGAGTCCACCCGGCCGGGGGCGGAGCCGGTGTCGGTGGAGGTGGAGTGCGACCGGGTTTTGCCCGTGATCCGGGCTCTAGAGGGATCCGGCATTCTCATCAGCGTTGATACGCGCCGAACGGAGGTGGCGGCGGCGGCTCTAGCAGCCGGAGCGCACATGATTAATGACGTCACTGGGCTGCGGGATCCGCAGATGATGCAGCTGTGTGCCGAGAAGGGGGTGCCGGCAATCATCATGCACATGCGGGGAGAACCGCGCACCATGCAGCAGCTCACCCACTACGACGACCTCGAAGGGGAAGTTTTTGGCTTTCTCAAGGACCAAGCAGAACGGGCGCTGGCAGCCGGTGTTCCCAGTGTGATTTTGGATCCCGGCCTGGGCTTTGCCAAAACCGCCGAGCAGAACATTGCCCTCCTCAAAGCGCTGCCACGGCTGGTGGCCTATGGCTACCCGGTGCTGGTGGGAGCCTCGCGCAAAAGTTTTGTTGGCCAGCTTGCCGGGATTGCTGTGCCCAGGGAGCGGGATAGCGCCAGCGTAGCCGTGCACCTCTTTGCCGCCAGCCGGGGCGCTACCCTGGTGCGGGTGCACAACGTCCCGGCCCATGTCTCGGCTCTGGCAGCTTGGGCAGGTCTCCACGATGAACCCCACTAGGCTGGTGCTGCGGGGTCTTAGCTTCCATGCCCACCACGGCTATCGTCCTGAGGAGGCTGTGTTGGGAGGGCGCTTTGTGGTGGATGTGGAGATGCAGCTTGGTTGGGTTCCCCAAGCGGATGACCTAGCCCACACAGTGGACTACGCCCAGGTGTACGAGGCGGTGCGGGAAGAGGTAACCCAGCGACGCTACCGGCTGATCGAGACGTTGGCAGAGCGGATTGCTGAGCGGCTGTGGCAGAACTATCCCCAGTTGGAAGCCCTAACGGTGCGGGTGCACAAGCCGCAAGCTCCCCTGCCGGGCCTGTTCGAGGATGTCTACGTGGAGATCGTCCGCCGTCGCCCTGCTCTTCCATGAAGCCTGACCTGGCCTACATTGCTTTGGGCAGCAACCTGGGGGATCCGCTGCAGCAGTTGCGCACGGCTGGAGAGAAGTTGCCGCGGCTGGGCCAGGTGGTGGCCCGCTCCAGCCTCTACCGCAGCCCTGCCCAAGGGGGGCCGCCGGGGCAGCCGGATTACCTCAACGCCGTGGTGGCGCTGGATCCCTTTCCCCCTTACCAATCGCCCCTAGAGTTGCTGAGGGCGCTGCTGGCCATCGAGCAGGAGGCGGGGCGGGTGCGGCGCATCCGCTGGGAGGCCAGAACGCTAGATCTGGATCTGCTGGCCATGGGCAACCGGATCCTGAAGAGCCCTGAGCTAACCCTGCCCCACCCTCGCATGATGGAGCGCCCTTTTGTCCTGGCCCCGCTGTGCGAGATCGCTCCCCATTGGCGCCACCCTGAAACCGGCGTAGCTGCAGCTGAGGCGCTGGCTGCCCTGGATAGCTCCTGGCTGGAGCGCACCGACTTAGGCTGGGATTGAGCTCTACAGCGCAGCCGCCATTTTCACCGCCAGATCCACCAGCCGCGAGGCGTAGCCGTACTCGTTGTCGTACCAGGAGAGCACCTTCACGGTGCGATCCCCCAGCGTCATTGTTGATTCCAGATCCACAATCGAAGAGTGGGGATCGCCGATGATATCGGCCGAAACAATCTGTGGCGGGGCAATGGCGAGGATGCCGCGCAGCGGCCCTTCAGCAGCCTCGACAAAGGCTTGGTTAACCGCCTCTTTGGTAATGGGCCGCTCGGTGCGCACGACAAAGTCCACAATCGAGCCGGTTAGCACGGGCACTCGCAGCGCCAGACCATCCATTTTCCCTCTTAGGGCAGGCAAAACCTCGGCAACTGCCGTAGCTGCTCCGGTTGTGGAAGGCACAATCGACACCGCTGCCGAGCGGCCCCGCCGATAGTCTTTGGGATCCGGACGATCCACAATGGCCTGGGTGGCGGTGTAGGCGTGGCAGGTGGTGAGAAAGCCCGTCTCGATGCCGAAGCGATCCAACAAGACCTTGGCCAGCGGCGCCAGACAGTTGGTGGTACAGGAGGCGTTGGAGACAATGTGGTGCCGCGCGGGGTCGTACTGGTCGTCGTTGACCCCCATCACCACCGTTAGGTCGGCGCCTTTGGCAGGGGCGGAGATGATCACCTTCTTGGCGCCAGCTTCTAGGTGTTTGACTGCCCCTTCCCGCTTGGTAAACAGGCCGGTGGACTCCACCACCAGGTCAACCCCAAGGTCTTTCCAGGGCAGTTGCGCCGGATCCCGTTCTGCCAGAACCCGGATCTTGTGGCTGCCGACTTGCAGGTGTCTGTCCACAGCACTCACGGTCTGGGGCAGGCGCCCGTAGGCAGAATCAAATTGCAGGAGGTAGGCCAAGTTTTCCGGCTCAGTTAGATCATTAACCGCCACCACCTCCAGCCCTCGCTCTGGCTGGGAGAGCAGCGCCCGCAAAAACGACCGGCCAATGCGTCCAAATCCGTTGATGGCTACCCGTGTGGTCATCGCAATCCTCCGGTATCAGTTCAGGATCATGGGTCGAGGGCTGCGGCGCAGGAGACGCCAACCCCCTAGGGATAGGTTAGAAGAAGAACGGGATCCGCCTTGCCTTTGCACTTCAGATCTCCAGATTTGGATCCCATCTGCAACGGAGATTTGCGATTCAGGCTAACCCAGGAAGTTGCCGGTAGAGGAATTCAGATGAAGGTATTGCTGACCAACGATGATGGCATCGAGGCGGCAGGGCTGGCGCACCTCAGGCTGGCCCTCAGCGCTCTCGTTGCCGAGGAAAACTGCTGGATCGTGGCCCCCCACCAGCCGATTTCCGGCTGCAGTCACCAGGTAACGACGGGGCGGCCCTTTCGCGCCTGGGCCCGCGGCGAGCGCACCTTTGCTGTCGAGGGATCCCCTGCCGACTGTGTGCGGGTGGCCCTGTTTAAGCTCGCTCCTTCCGTGGATTGGGTGCTTTCTGGCATCAACGAGGGAGGGAATTTGGGATCGGATGTGTACTTGTCCGGCACGGTGGCGGCGGTGCGGGAAGCGGCGCTGCGCGGGATCCGGGGAATTGCCATTTCCCAGTATCGGGCAGGGAGCCAACCCATCGATTGGGAACAGGCACAGCGGTGGACGCGGGAGATCTTGGCCGAGCTGATGGAACAACCCCTGCCAGCCGGCTCCTTCTGGAATGTCAATTTGCCCCACCTGCCACCAGGATCCCCTTTGCCGGAGCGAGTTTACTGCCCCCTCTGCACACAGCCGCTGCCGCTCGATTACGCCGTAGAAGCAGAGGGGAAAGGCTTGGAATCGGTGTGGTTTCGCTACCAGGGTCGCTACGCAGAGCGAGCCCGCGATCCCCAGACCGATACCGATATCTGCTTCTCCGGTCGGGTGGCCATCACCCAGGTGCACCTGGCCTTAGGAGCTCCCAGGTGAGGGAGTGAGGTTGCGGGCAATGGTTCTCAGCCGCTGCAGCCGCAGTGCCGTCAGGATGTCGGTGGGATCCAGCTTTAGAACCTGCTCCAGGGCATCTGCTAGGTGTTGGGCCGCCTCTTGGCGGGTGTAGCCGCGGAACTGGGCACGGCGCAGGGCAAACTCGTCGGCATCGAAATGGGCGCTCTCCCGATTCAGGTTTTGCCAGATCTGTCGAACCGAGAGCGCCGTGATGCCACCCGCCAACAGGGCAGAAAACGGGTGCTGCCAAGAGAGCTCCGCCACGGTGGTGATGCCACCAAGCAAGGCCAGCGACTGGTAAAACCCCGGCTGTAGCCAGTTGCGATTGTCGAACCAGCCCACCTCCCGCAAAAACAGGAGATCCCGCTGCGGCTGCGGGATCCCTTGCCAGCGACGAAAGTCGATGGCGATGATGCCCTGGGGCTGCCAGGGGGCCTTGCGGCGGGAGAACAACAGGGCCCCACCTCCCGAGTGGGGGACAACGCTGAGCAAGGGCCGGAGGGAAGCGGGAAGCAGATCCCGCAAGCGTTCGATCTCTTCTTTTTGAAAGGTTTCCAAGGGTTTGAAGTCTGAGCGGCTGGTCATAGTTTTACCTGTAGAGGCACGGAAAGGGGGGATCCCACCTGCCCCCCAGCAGCCTTTCAGCCCCGAACACCCCAGACCTGAAGAACCCTGCCAGGTTAGTCTACCGCATCTCCAGGTCGCCGGTAGCAGCCCCCCAGGGCGAAAAGCGCCAGCAAGTGTGCTTAGACTGAGAGGAAAAGCCTACCCCCGATCCGACCCAATGCCAGTTTTACCGGAACCCAGTGAACAGAGCGCTGGCAGCCCCCTTTACACCTATGCCTTCTTGCCGATGCCAGATGCACCGCTTTGGCATTTCATTCAACAAACTCAAGGGATCCGCGGGCCACTGCAGGTGTTTTCCCCCCCGGGAGGCCGAATTGCCGCTGCTGTGGAGCCGATGCCGGATCCTGCGTCGCTGCAGGCTTCGGATGAGGTGCTGGTGCGTTCTGCCCTGCGCCACGACCAGGTGATCTGCCGGCTGTTTGCCCAAATGCCCCTGCTGCCCCTGCGCTTTGGCACCTGCTTTCTCTCAGCCGAAAAGCTAGGATCCCACCTACTGGCCCAGCAGGCAGAGTACGAACAGGCCCTTGCGGCCATCGGGGGAAGAGCCGAGTATTGCCTGAAAGGAAAACTGTCGCCCCAGCCCTCCCCGGATCCCCAACCCGCCCCCAGCGGCACAGCCTATCTGTTGGCCCGCAAACAAGCTTATCTACTGCAACGACAGGCCCAAGAGCAGCAAGAACAGGAGCTGGCAGCCCTGCAGCAGCTTTGGCCCTCCACCTGGCCAGTGCAAAGAGGGGATCCGCAGCCGGGAGAAGTCCTGCGGCTTTACTTTTTGCTCACCCCTGCCGAACGGGAAGCGGCAGCTCAGCTCACCCAAACCTGGGTGGCAGCTCACCCCCGCTGGCAACTGGACTGGAGCCCTCCCTTGCCCCCCTATCACTTTATGGGTACCCTCCGGGATCCCTCCAGATGTACTCAGTAGCACCCTAGAAAAGGTGAAGTCAAAGGATCCCTTTTCGCCCGCCTGGAAAGCCTGACCCAGCAGGGACGCAATTTTTTGGCTGTAATTTTTCAGGGTATTTTACGAATTCTGGCGAGGGATTGGAACTACCACTACCATTACTATTGAAAGTGACCTCCTGTCCCCTCAGCCCTCATGACATTGGAAACATTTTTTACTCAGTTAAATGCCAACGGCTTGACCATTGCGATCCTGCTATTCGCGGCTCCTTGGCTGGTTTGGGTTCTCTGCCACTGGATCCCGGGGCAGTGGGAAGAGCCTTTTTTGCTCAGCTTGAACATCGGCTTGGCAGCGGTGAGCCTTGTCCTCTGGGCCGGTTACTTGGCCTATGCCACCAACACGGCTGGCTGGCAGGCGGTGGTGAAGCAGGCGGATATGTTTCTGCTGCTGGTGCCTCCCTACTATTTTCTGAGCTCCATCTGGGTGGCGCGGCAGCGCATGCCGCTCTCGCGGGTGCCGGCTTTCCGCACCTTGCAAGGGATCGGCCTCTTGGCGGCAGTCTATCTCATTTTTTCTTGGCTCAGCCGCCGGGTCTATCTTGTCTTTTTTTCCTACATGCCCTTCTCAGCCTTCTTGTGGATCCTGGCGGGGTTGCTAGGGGTGGCTTATCTTGGCTATCGCATCGTCTTTGGGAACCCGCCCAAGTATCCTCCTGAACCCTGAGTGGGCCGCCAACAGGGACTAGAATTCGAAAGAAACCTTTTGCAACGGCAATGGTGACAGTCCCTCTGATTTCAGCCCTGGACATTGACTATCGGCCTCTCCAGGAGTTGTTAGCGGCGGGAGCCTGGCTGGAAGCGGATCGGCTGAGCCTGCAATTGCTGTGCCGGGCAGCGGGAGAGGGGGCGGCGCGGCGGGGCTGGCTGTACTTTTCCGAAGTGAGCCGGATCCCGGCAGAGGATCTGCGCACCATCGATCGCCTGTGGCGGGCGGCCTCCGGGGATCGCTTCGGCTACTCCGTGCAGCGGCAGCTCTGGCTGGGGGTGAATCGCAACTGGGAGCGCCTCTGGCCGCTGATTGGCTGGAAACAAGGCTACCACTGGACCCGCTACCCCGACGAGTTCACCTGGGATCTGTCTGCCCCCAAAGGTCACCTGCCCCTTTCCAACCAACTGCGGGGGGTGCGGGTTCTGGAAGAACTGCTCACCCACAGGGCTTGGGAAGACTTGTCCGGCTGAGCGTCTGTTGCAATCTTGTTATCTGATGGATCTGATGGGATGAGACCGTGGCTGAACAACTGCAACTGACTCAGTTTCCCCACCTGCCCGGCGATCTGGCCCAAGCCTGCGAGCAGGCCATCCAGGCCACACGCCTGGCTATCCAGGCGGGGTATCGCCGCCTGCTCATCGAGATCCTCGCTCCCGACATCAAGCCGGAAGTCTTAGCCCGTCCGTTCTTGGAGCTGCTGCCGCCACCGGCTTTGGTGTTGTTCAGCGATGCCGGCGGAGCAGCCCTGGCCCAGCGGGAGTGGGGATCCCTTCCCGACGGGATGCAACTGCAAAGCCTGACTGCCCGCACGCAGCCTACACCAGACCAGAGCGTCCTGTTTGTAATGCCAGCAGTCTACAGCCTGGATCAGGTGGAGCGGGTCTGCCAGGTGGTGAGCGGCGGCGATCCTTCTGGGCTGGCTGCCAAAGGCCGGGATCCCAAGCCCGTCGTTCTCCTCAACCCACAACTTCAGGATGCCGCCGCAGTGGGGGTGGGGCTGGCCGGGCGCCGGCTGCGGCAACGCTTCCTGAGCACCTTTGAGACCAGTTACTACCTGCGCTCGCTGCTGGAAGGAGCCCTGTTTCGCGCCTACCCGGATCCCTGGAGCCTGTGGCAGCAGGAAGAGCCCGGCCTCTACAGCGTCCTCCAGACCTTTAGGGCTCGACCCAGCGGCGAAGAAGTGGCCGAGCTGTTTAGGGCCACCAGGAGAGGGGATCCCTGGTGGAGCTGGCGGCGCTGGCTGGGCGGGATCCCCTGATCGACCCGCAGCTTCAACGTAAGGCGCGGGATTCCCCACTGTCTATACGGTGGGGAGGGATAGCGCCTCCTGACTGATTCCGGGTGTGTTGCGTCGACGTCGCCACCCCGCCTATCGTTCCGGTGCTAGACTGACTGTGGTGACGACCGAGCCACAAGGGTGACTGAGACTATACGGGTAGTCAGGCGGCAGACCTTTCGGCTGTACCCCAACAAAACCCAAGAGCGGGCTTTGTTGTCTGCCCGCCGTTTGC
>NZ_JANSJN010000099.1:2943-10210 GCF_047462555.1 Synechococcus sp. B60.1 | reverse complement strand
AAGTGTACTGGGGAAAGGCTAAGCTTTGGCATAATTCTAAGTGCATTGTCTCATGCGGCGGTGCACCTCTAGAAATTTTGAGGTTGGTCGTGGCAGGGCTAGGAGCCAACTCTCAACCTAACGTGCTCCCGAAGCAGGCAAGCCCAAGCTATTGGTTCTCCACTTCCAAAAGGAGGGATCCCGCCTGCCCTGATGTCCTTACCCCTGGCCGCTGGGGAGATAAACTCGGAAGATGAGCAGAGGCAGAGGGAGAGGTGCCCAGGGGGCTGGAAAGCGGCGATGGAACAAGCAAGGCAACTGTGGCAAGCTCTGCTGCTGCGGGGTTTTCCTATCGATTCCTGGTGGCAGGGCAGCCTTTTGGGCCGCCTGTCGGGATCCCTGAAAAACTGGGGCCAAGGCAGCTTGCTCGTCCAAGGCTTGGACGGGATTGGCTTGGGTCTGGTGTTGCTCTACTGGGTCTTTTCCTCCCAAAGCTCCACCGGCATCCTCGGCCTAATCCTACTGGCCATGGCGGCGCTTGTGGTCTTGAGCTGGCTGGTGGAAACCCCGACTGGGCTACCTGTCCATCTGCCCCTGGGCCTTTTCTGGGGAATTGCTACCCTGGCAACGCTCCTCTCGCCGGTTCCCTATGCGGCGCGGGATGGCTGGCTGAAGCTGACGCTCTACTTAGCCGGCTATCTGCTTTTGCATCGTCTGCTGCGCCAACCCCAATTCCGAGATGGGATTGTTGGATCCCTGCTCTTGGTCAGCCTGGGGATGGGGATCTACGGCCTGCGGCAGTACTTTTACGGGGCGGCCGAACTGGCCACCTGGGTAGATCCAGAATCGGGCTTGGCGGGCCTGACACGGGTGTACAGCTTTCTGCGCAACCCTAACCTGTATGGGGGCTACCTGGTTCCCCTCCTCCCCTTGGGGCTGGCTGCCATTTGCCTCTGGCCGGGTTGGGGGATCAAGCTTCTGGTGGGGTTTACAACCGCCGTCAACCTTATCTGTCTGGGGCTGACCTACAGCCGCGGTGCCTGGATTGGGGGGCTGGCAGCGCTGGGGATGATGGCCCTGCTGCTGGCCCAATGGTACGCCCCCCGCCTGCCGGCCCGTTGGCAGCGCTGGACGGTGCCGGCTCTCTTGGGAGGGGGCGCAGCCGCGCTGCTGCTTGCCATCTTGACGGTACGCCCCTTGCGGCTACGGGCTCAGAGCCTCCTTTGGGGACGGCTAGATACCAGCAACAACTTTCGCCTCAACGTCTGGGCGGCGGTGCTGGAGATGATCCGCGACTTTCCCATCTTGGGGATCGGCCCTGGCAATGTCGCCTTCAACCGCGTCTATCCCCTCTACCAGCGGGGCAACTTCAGCGCCCTTGCAGCCTACTCGGTGCCGCTCCAGATTACCTTGGAGACGGGCTTAGTCGGATCCCTAGCTTTTGCTTGGTTCCTCCTGGTGCTCTGGGATCACGGCTGGAGAGGCTGGAAACGTTTACTTGCCTGCCGGGATCCCCAGGGCCTGTGGGTGGCGGCAGGTTTAGCAGCCTGCACCGGCATGATGGCCCACGGCCTGGTGGACACCATCTGGTACCGTCCCCAGGTGCAGATGCTGTGGTGGCTGGCAGTGGCCCTCGTCACAGCCAGTCTGGATTCTCCTCGATCCTCAACGGCCGGTGAAAGACTAAGCTCGTGAGATGCCAGCGCGAACTTCTTAAAAAGCTAAAGTAGCCCAGGCCTAGCCTTCTGGTCTTGACGAGAGCAAATCTAGAGTGGTAAGCATTCTCAGTAGAAGAACGAAAATGTATCTAGATTTACAATTTGCAGGTTTTAGTAGTGTTAGAAATTAGCGGGATTGTTGGGGATATGGGAGGCCAATGAAAAAGATCGAGGCTATAATTCGGCCCTTCAAGCTGGATGAGGTGAAAATTGCCCTGGTCAATGCCGGAATTGTCGGCATGACAGTGAGCGAAGTGCGGGGTTTTGGTCGGCAAAAAGGACAAACCGAGCGCTATCGGGGATCCGAGTACACGGTAGAGTTCCTGCAAAAGCTGAAGGTGGAGATCGTGGTCGAAGACGACCTGGTGGACACGGTGGTGGAGAAGCTGATCGCGGCGGCTCGCACCGGCGAAATCGGGGACGGCAAGATTTTCATCAGCCCTGTCGAGAAAACCATTCGCATCCGTACCGGCGAACTCAACCAAGACGCCCTGTAAAGCAGGGAAGGTCTTGGAGCCTGGGTAGCTCGATCCGAGTCCCAGGCTGGCTTGCAGTGGGCAAATGAGGGATCTTTGCCCCAGTTAATGCGTTGTAAAAGTACCGTCACTTTAGGTGAGTCGAAAAGCATGTCTACAAGGATGATCCAAAGACTCAAAGGCCAAGCACTGCAGTGGCTTTGGCAACCAGCTCAGGGGGGCCTAACTGCTGCTCTGACGATTTCGCTGGTTTTCCTGTTGGGTCAGGAGAGCGCCTTCGCTCAGGACGCGGAAGTCGTACAGAAACATGCTGACATTGTCTGGACGCTGGTGGGGGCAGCCTTGGTGTTCTTCATGCAGGCGGGGTTCGCCATGGTGGAGACGGGCTTTACCCGCGCCAAGAATGCCGCCAACATTATGATGAAAAACCTGATGGACTTTTGCATGGGCTGTTGCGCCTTTTGGTTCATCGGGTTTGGCCTGATGTTTGGAGAAAATACTGGCTTCTTTGGCCGGAGCTGGTTTGCTTTCAGTTGGCAGCAAGCCCACGAAGCAGGGGACTGGCCTTTTACATTCTTCGTCTTCCAGATGGTGTTTGCCGCCACCGCTGCCACCATTGTTTCCGGGGCCATGGCGGAGCGCACCAAGTTCGTGGCCTACCTCATCTACTCTGTCGTCATCTCTGGGCTGATCTACCCCATCTCGGGGGGCTGGGCTTGGAATGGGCTGTTTGGCGACTACAACGGTGGCACCAGCGGCTGGCTGGAAGATCTGGGCTTCATCGACTTTGCCGGTTCGGGCGTAGTGCATTTGGTGGGGGGCGCTTCCGCCTTAGCCGGGGCCATGGTGCTTGGCCCTCGCATCGGCAAGTACGGCCCCAACGGAGAGCCACGGGCGATTCCCGGCCACAACCTGCCTCTGGGGATGTTGGGGGTGTTTATCCTCACCTTGGGTTGGATTGGGTTCAACGCCGGCTCGACCACAGCCGCCAGCCCCGATATCGGCTGGATTGCCATGAACACGCTGCTGGCAGCTTCGGCAGGGGCTATTGGGGCGATGATCACCTGCTGGGTGCATTTTGGCAAGCCGGATATGACCTTTGCCGCCAACGGGGTGCTGGCCGGCTTGGTAGGGATCACTGCTCCTTGCAACACTGTCCACCCTCTGGGAGCTTTGATCATCGGTTCGGTGGCCGGGATCCTGGTGGTCATCTCGGCGGTGATTCTGGATACGGTGCTGAAGATTGACGACCCGGTGGGCGCCGTTTCGGTACACGGCACCTGTGGTATTTGGGGGGTGTTGGCAGCAGGGATCCCTTGGTTTGCCCACGCCAACTCAGGGGTGACCTGGGCGCAATTTGGGGTACAAGTTGTGGGCGCTCTAGCCTATTTCTTCTGGCCTTTCATCACCTGCTTGATCCTGTTTTTGATCCTCAAGGCAACCGTTGGCCTGCGCACCAGTGCTGAAGAGGAGCTGGCCGGCTTGGATGTGGGCGAGCATGGTAACGTGGCCTACCCGGATTTTGTGATTGCTTCTGCCGAGTTGGACCAACCTTGAGGCGGCACCCCGGCTCTGAAGGGGATCCAGCGGCACCAATCGCCACTGTCAACGATGAGGAGGGCCAAGCCTGGCCCTCCCTGGCTGTAAACTGGGATGCGGTTGGATGCACTTTTGGATCCCATGCACCTGTTGATCCCGGCGGCTGGCAGCGGCAAGCGAATGGGGGCGGCGGTCAACAAGCTGTTGTTGCCACTTTTGGGTCAGCCTGTCCTGGCTTGGACGTTGCGGGCGGCAGATCGGGCGCATTCCATCGAGTGGATTGGCATTCTCTCCCAACCCGGCGACTGGCCGGCCATGGAGCAGATCCTGGCGTCCATCGAGCTGTCCACGCCGGTGCAGCTTCTGCAAGGAGGGGTGACGCGGCAGGAGTCGGTTTACAGGGGGGTGGAGTATCTCTATGGGCTGGGAACGGTGGAACGGGTGTTGATTCACGATGGGGCCCGCTGCCTGGCCACCTCTGAGTTGTTCGATCGCTGCAGCGCCGCCTTGGAGCAAGTGGACGGCTTGATTGCCGCGATCCCTGTCAAAGACACGATTAAAGTAACCGCAAGCGGCCCCAAGGGGATCCAAATCGAATCGACACCGGAGCGTAGCCGGCTGTGGGCAGCCCAAACGCCCCAGGGCTTTCGCCTGTCGCTGTTGTGGCAAGCCCATCGGGAGGCACTGGCCCAGGGGTGGCAGGTAACCGATGACGCAGCCCTATTCGAGAAGCTGGGTTGGCCGGTTTACATCGTGGAAGGGGAGGAGTCTAATCTGAAGTTAACCACCCCCTGGGATCTGGTGCTGGCCAAGCAAATTCTACAGCAGCGCCTCGATCCGGCGCGCTAGCCCAACTCACTATGGCGGTGGCCCTGCCGCAGAGCCGCCTTCTGCCACACCCGACTGCGCCAGCGGCTGAGCAACAGGCTGGCCAAGCCGGCGACATAGATCAGCATGGCCAACCAGCCCCCCACAGCCCCCCATCCCAACCCCGGCAGAAAAGGGATCCAGCTTTGGGGAAAGATCAGTATTTGCGCCAAAGGCAAGAAAAAGAGCCAGCTCATCCCGAGCATGATCGCCATGGGTGCCCGCACATCTCCCGCGCCGCGCAGGCATCCCACTGCAGAGAAGTTGATGCCATCGAAGAGAAACGAGACTCCGATGATCCGCAGCAGCCTCCCCCCCAGATGCAGAATTGCTGCGGCGTTGGCGTCTTTCCCTGTAACGAATAGGCCGAGCAGGGCTTGCCCAAAAAGCGCCAGCCCGCCGCCGATCACAGCCATGTAGCCGAGCGTCCAGCCCATCACGGCATTTCCCAAGCGCATTGCCCAAGCTGGCTGACCGGCGCCAATAGCCTGGCCCACTAGCACCGTGGCCGATTGTTCCAGGCCGATGGCTGGCAAATAGGCAAAGCGAGACAACATCAGACACAGGTGGGCCGTTGCCCCCTCCACAGCCCCCAACTGGCCTAGCATCAACTGAAACACCGTGAAGGAGCTCATATCCGCCAAAGCGTAGATCCCAATCGGCAGGCCCAATCTCAGCAATGGCCGCAACGGTTTCCAGCCCGTGCGCCAGGTTTGCCGCGTAGCGTAGTCGCGGTGGATCCAAGCTGAGAGAAACACCAGCAGGTAGAGGGTCAGCTCCCCATATTCCGACAGGATTGTGCCCCAGGCGGCTCCAGCGATCCCCCAGTCCAAGCCGAAAATGAATAGGGTATTGAGGATGCTGTTGAGCAACACGCTCCAGCCACTCACCCAGAGAGTGATCCAGGTGCGGCCAATGCCGTTAAAAAAACCCGACAAGGCAAAGGTGCCCAAGAGGGCAGAGCCTCCCCAAACGCGAATTTGCCAATAGGCCGCTGCTTGCTCCGCCACCCCCGGCGGCAGGGGCAGCCCTCCATACAGCAAGCCTCCCAACAGCGACAAGAGACCGCACAGGGGAAATAGGCCCAACCCCAGCCCCACTCCCGACCAAGCATAGCGAGAGGCCCCCTTTGGATCTCCGCTGGCGTAGGTTTGCGCCACCAAGGTTTGCACTGCTCGCCCCAGACTCAGGAAGGGGGTCAAGGCCACCTGGGTGGGCAGCCAGGCGGCGTTCATCCCGGCCAAGGCTTGGCTGGAGATTTGACCAATAAACCAAGTGTCGGTTATGCCCATCAGCGCCTGGATGCCAGCGCTGAGCACCAAGGGCATCGCCAACCTCAGCACAACCCCATGATCCACCCGTGGGATCCCTCGGGCATCTAGCCGTTGCGCAATGCCCCTCACACCCTTTCCCTCCTCTGTGCTGCGCAACAACAGGCAACCTCTCGACTGAGCTGTCTGTATGCTATTATACTACAGAGATAATACGGACTGGAGCGAGGGAGGGATCCCTTCCCACCTTTGGGAGATTAGCTGCTGTTAGGATGCTGGCTGCTGGGGCGAGAGGAGAGCGGATGAGCGAGCAGACTTCATCCTACTGGCCTGTCCACATTGTCGGCGCCGGCCCCGGGGATCCTGAGCTGATTACCCTGCGGGGCCAGAGAGTACTCGCGGAAGCAGATGTAGTATTCTACACAGGTTCTTTGGTGCCGGAGGGGCTGCTGACCCATTGTCGCCCTGGGGTGGAGGCCATCGATACACGCGCTTTCACCTTGGAAACGCTGCTGCCTCAGATGGTGGAGCGGGTCAAGGCAGGGCTGCGGGTGGTGCGGCTGCAGGATGGGGATCCGTCTCTTTACGGTGCTCTGCACGAGTTGCTGATTCGGCTGGCGGAGGCTGGGATCCCCTTTGAGATCGTGCCGGGGGTGAGCGCCTTTCAACTGGCAGCCGCCCGTTTGCAAGTGGAGCTAACGGTGCCGGAGCTGGTGCAGACGATCATCCTCACCCGCGCCAGTGGCCGGACGCGTGTGCCGGCAGCGGAAGCCCTGGCCAGTCTGGCGGCTCACCGCGCCTCTCTGTGTCTCTACCTGAGCGCCCGCCATGTGGAACAAGCCCAGGCGGATCTAATGACCCACTATCCTGCCGATACCCCGGTGGCCATTTGCTACCGTCTGGGCTGGCCGGACGAGCGGATCTGGCTGGGATCCCTGGCGGAGATGGCAGCCCTCACGCGGCAAGCCGGCCTGGAACGCACCGTGCTCTACCTCATCAGTCCCGCCCTACGGGGCTTGGCAGGAGCCGGCTCGGCCCGCTCGCGGCTCTACAGCCCTGACCACGCCCACCTCTTCCGCCCCAAAATTGGCCGGCGGGCCCATTTGTAACAGCCTCTTTCAGTATATTGACGGATGACGGCAGGCTGAAGATAATAAGGCAGCACGATGAGGCCAGAGGCTTTGACTGCTGGCTACAAGGCGCTCCTCTTCCTCAAGAGAAGTGGATTTCTTTTGGATTGGAGTTGTTGCAAGACTCTTCATTTCCCTCTTTGACTGGTGAGAGCTCTAACCTTATGGATGACTCATCTGCTGCTCGCAGCGCGGCAACCCTGATCAAGACTTTGCAGAAGGCCCTTGCTCCCCTGCCAAGCCGTTCGGCGCTGAAACAAGATGTCCTTTACCTGATGGTGGATCTG
>NZ_JANSJN010000099.1:0-2843 GCF_047462555.1 Synechococcus sp. B60.1 | reverse complement strand
CTTTGCAGAAGGCCCTTGCTCCCCTGCCAAGCCGTTCGGCGCTGAAACAAGATGTCCTTTACCTGATGGTGGATCTGCCACAGCAGGGACTGTTCAGCCGCTCTATGGTGTTGCAGCGGGTTGCCGGCCAATTGGAAGGCGCGCCGGTGCAGGGAGTCAGCCAACTGGTGGTGTACGGTCGGCTGCAGGGAGAAACGCAGCCGCAGTGGAAAAAAGTCTTCTATTTGTCTTCTGGGAAAAGCGGTGCCGACGCCACGGAGATTGTATTGCCCGGCACCAAGATTTCCGAGATCAAGGTGCTGGATGCCCAAAAACCTGTTGTGGATCCCGATGCCAGGCCTGATCGCAAAGTTAAAACCCTAGAGGCGCCGCTTCCCAAAACCCAGAAAGAGCGAGGCTCAGGGCCTGACCCAAACCAGTCTCCTCATGCCTCTGCACAGGCCCAAGCTGGGATCCCGACCTCTCCGTCCACAACTGCCCCTGCTCGCCCCAGTTCTCCCATCAGCCTTCCGGTCAACGTTCAGGCGCTTGGCCAGCAGTTGCACCAACCTACCCTACGCCCCTTCCTGGGGGGAGCCCTGGCCTTGTCTCTCCTGCTGGGGGCCGGGTTGGTGGTGCATTCCTTCCGGCAGCCCGACATCCCTGCCCGGGCCAGATCGCTGGGAGTAGGGATCCCTCTGTTGCTCCTGGCTGCAGGGGGGGGCTGGCTGGGGTGGAAAGGCTGGCGTGCTGTCAACACCTTTAAGCGAGAGGGATCCTCTGATCCTTTGGCAGAAGGTTTGTCCTTTTTACAGGCCAATCAAGTTCCTGAGGCAGTGGAGCGGTTTCAGGAGGCCCTGTCCCTCACCCAGGGATCTGCTCAAGTCGAGATCCATAGCCTGCTTGGCCAAGCCTGGGCCGAGAAAGGCAACTGGGCAGAAGCCTTGGCCCAGCAACAAAAGGCCCTTGGGTTGGATCCCCACTTCAGCCAGGCCCACCTCTGTATTGCTCAAATTCGCCTCAAGCTGGGGCAATGGGACGAGGCGATCGATTCCTGCTGGGCTGCTTTGGAGTTGGACGATCGCCTGGGCTCAGCCCACTACCTGATGGGACAAGCGCTGATGCGCAAGGGCCAGTTAAAGGCGGCAATAGCAGCTTTTCAAACCGCCCTCAATCTCGATCTGGATCCCGAATTAGCCGCCGCTGTGCGGGTGGATCTGGGCTTGGCCATGGTTCATGCGGGGCGTCTGGCCCAGGCTGGCCAAGAGTTCAGCCAGGTGCTCCTCTCCGGCAGCTCCTCCAAGCTCCAGCAGGGCCGCGCCTACTACGGGCTGGGCTTGGTCTTAGCGGCCCAGGAGCAGCACAGCGAAGCCATCAAAAGCTACCAGCGAGCCCTGGGGCTAGTGCCCAGCTTGCCTGAGGCGGTTGCTGCCATCGGCTTGTCCTATTTGGGTCAAAAACACCGCGACGCCTCTGGGCGCAAGTTTGTCTGGCCCCAGCAGGTGCAAGAGGCTGTGCAGCAGTTTGAACAAGCGTTAAGAGAAGACCCAGATTTGCCCGAAGCCCACTTTGGCCTGGGAGAAGTGGCCCGTATCAAGGGGGATCTGAGCTCAGCGGTGGCCAGCTATCAACGGGCGATGCGCAGCAACGGCAGCTACGGCATGGCCCACTACCGCCTGGGATCCGTCTTGGCCCGCCAAGGCAAGTTGGAGCAGGCCGTCGAGCACTTTCGCTCGGCTTTGGAAATTTCTCCCAACTTCCCCGAAGCCAAAGGGAGCCTGCAGCGGCTTCTCTCTAAGCAGACGGAAGAGGTACATACCGACCTACTGCCCGTGTAAAGATGGGAGCTGATCGACGCTGAGGGATCCCGGTTGCCGCCCGACAAGGTGCACGCCCGCCTGCGAGAGGTTGCCGCTCCAGCCATGAAGGGATCCCTGCCCACTGTGGTCTTGGCCGGATGTGGCTATGGAGCCATCGATGCCCTGCGGGCCCTCAAAGGGCAAGCGCGGGTGATCGCCATCAATCCCCACCCCTACATCGTCAACTCGGGCATGTCCACGCGGCTGCTGAGCGGTCGGTTTTCCCTGGATCTGGTGCGGATCCCGCTGCTGGAGCACATTCAAGCCAATGGCGCCCAGTTTCTGCAAGGACGAGTAACCCACATTCACCCGCAGGCGCAAACCCTGACCCTGGAAGGCGCAGGCGGGATCCAAACCCTTGCCTACGATTACCTGTTGGTGAATGTGGGGCGGGAGCTGCGGGCCATCGACGGGATGCAACATGCTTTCGCCATTCGACCGGCGGAGCAACTGGTGGCCGCCCAAACCTGGATCCGGCAGTGCTGGCAGCGGGCGGCCCAGGGAGATCCGACGCCGAGCCTGCTGACCTTTGGGGTGGTGGGGGGAGGTTGCACCGGCACAGAGCTGATGGGAGAGCTGTACGACCTCTGCCGCGAGATGAGCGCAGCAACGGGGATCCCTTTGGCGCGGGCCCGCCTGCTCCTGATCCATGGCCAGGCCCATCTGGCCGAGGGCTTCTCAGAACGCTTCCGCCAGGAGGTGGAAAGGGAGATCCGCCGCTTGGGGGTAGAGATCTGGGCGGAGCGCCGGGTAAAAGCCTTCGGGCCACAGCAAGTTTGGCTAGAGGATGGCAGCGAGCTGGTGGCCCAGACCCGCCTATGGGCGGGTGGGTTGCAGGCGCCCGCCTGGCTGAGAAGCTGCGGCCTGCCGCTGGGGCCGACGGGATCCCTGCTGGTGGATGAGTGCCTGCGGGTGCAGGGGGCAGAGCGCATCTTGGCCTTAGGGGACTGCGCCGACTTTGTCTGGGGATCCCGTCTCTTGCCCAAGATCGGCGTGTACGCGGTG
>NZ_JANSJN010000098.1:4189-10216 GCF_047462555.1 Synechococcus sp. B60.1 | reverse complement strand
GGCAGAAGAAGAGACAAAAGCTCTGCTGTCAAGCGGGTGAGGAAACCCCACCCGCCTACGCGGTGGGGTAGTTCATTAGGTTATAGTCGCTTCTGGGATGCCAAGGATCCCAGCAGGCGCTGCGATTTTGGGTCTAAGGAGTCATTCCCTCACCCCCAGCCCCTCTCCTAGAAGGAGAGGGAAGGAAGAGCTTTGCGGCACTGGCACCAATTAGGCGATACCCGTTCGCTTCTGGGCTTCCTTACGAGAGACGGCCACATGGCGCAGGCCGGCGCGGATCAGCTCCTGCTCGATGAGGGTGAAGAACCGCTGCCGATCGCCTCCTCTCACTACAGCCAGATGATGGGCTTCGGCCAGGGCGATGGGGTAGCCAAAGCCCTTTTGCACCTGGCTCAGCACCCCTGCCAAGGCCTGCTGCAGCAGCTCTGGATCCTGGGCCACCCAGGCGGGAAACTCTAGCCGGGCAATCTCCGGCAGGGATCCCTCGCCAGGGTTCGCGCCAACATTCAAGTAACAGCAGTGGATGTGATGTTCCCCAAAAGTCTCCAGGACGCTGGCGCCACTGCGCCAGAGGGGGCTGCGCTCTCCCGGCTGCAGTAGGGATCCCCAAAAAACGCGATCTGCCAGGGGGGCAAAGGGCTGGCAGGGGGGAGTTTTCTCGCCGGCGCAGTAGCGATAGCAGTCGCAGCCCAGGTAGGGGCACAGCCCCAGGCGCAAGTAGTTAAGGGTTTCGCTGCTGCGGGAAGCGCTGATGTAGCCCACCAGGGGAATGCGGGCCGCCCGCAACTGCTCCAGGGTCGCCAGGATGGGATCCAGCCAGGGACGTTGGGTTGATCTAGGCAGCGACTCCAGTCCCCAGGGGATCAGGGATCCATCCAGCAGCGCCAGCGTGAGGCGACGGCAGGACAGCGACAGGGCCAACTGGGCCAGCTCCTCCAACTCTGCCTGGGAGCGCCGCAAAGCCAGCACCTCTTCGGCGTCCAAAGCAATCTCCGCCCCCTCACCGCGATCTCCTTCCTCTCGGCGGGGTTGGCGGCGAAGACGGCGCGGGGCCGCTCCTGGAAGGGAGTTGGATCGGTTCGGTTGAGCAAAGGGCTCCTGCCCGTAGATCAGCAGGGGCTGGCTGTCCAGCAGCGGCCACTCTTGCGTGCCGTAGTGGAGGGCTACCCGCCCAATGTTGATGAGCGAGCAGTAGGCGATCTCGTGGTGGCTGGGCAGGATCTGGGAGCCGTCGGTGGCCACCACCGTGTGCGGCCCCTGCAAAGGTTCCACTTTGGGCAGGGATCCCCAGGTTTCCGGCGGCTCGGCGGGACTGGCGCAGGTAAAGGCGAGATGGGATCCCCACTCCGCCCAGCGGGACTGCCAGGCTTGGGGTTCTCGCTGCAGGCGGGCAAACTCCTGCAAGGCCAGGCGCAGACGCTCTTGGTTGGCCTTCGACTCCTGCTGCAGGTGGCGGGCGAAGGCGGGAATCTGCTCGCTCAGTTTAACAAGATCCAGCATAGGCGGCTGGCCCACCCCTGCCGGCAGCTAGGGGCTCCACTTCAGAGGGATCCCTCTTGCCCTCGCTCGCGGGGTATGGGGTGGCAGCGGTAGCTGCGCCCAGCTCCTCTAGCGGAAACTCCCCATAGACCTCGCTGCTGTTGTTGGGGCTTTCCTGCAGGCGGATCCGATGCAGTTGCACCCCCAGCTTCCGCAGGGGCAGAGTCAGCAGCCGCTGGATGTAGAGGGCAATGTTTTCCGCAGTGGGCACCACCTGGGCAAAGTAGGGGATGTCCTTGTTTAGGAAGGTGTGATCTAGGGGTTTGACCACCTGCTCCTCAATCACCCGCTGCAAAGCTGCCAAGTCCACGATCATCCCCGTGCGCGGGTCGATGGATCCCTTGACGGTGATCTCCAGGCCATAGTTGTGGCCGTGGCCGTGGGGACGGGCGCAGAGGCCATAGATGGCGGTGTTCTCTTCCAGACTGAGGTGATCCAAGGCCAAGCGGTGGGCGGCGCTAAAGTGGGTGGCAACGGTCAAATAGGCTTGCATGGCTTCTCCTCGGTATTCGGCCCAAAACTCAGGATCTTCATAGAGGCGCACGCTGGTCAGGGGCAGAGCATCGGCCAGGCGCTGCCAAATGGTGTAGGCGATGAACTCGGTGGTGGGCAGGGTTTGGGCAAACTCTGGCCAAGCTTCGTTGAGGTAGGCAAAGTTCAGCTCCTGAATCACCCGCTCCTGAATCACCCGCTTCACCTGTGAGAGGTTAAGCACCATGCCGTACTCGTCCACCTCTCCCGTCAAGCCCACCTCCAGCACGTAGTTGTGGCCGTGGCCGGGGAAGCGGGCGTGGGGGCCAAAGCGGGCCAGGTTCTCGGCTTCAGAGAGCTCCGGCAGCCAGTAGCGGTGGCTGGCGGCAAAATGGGCACGGCGGTAGATGGTACAGGTTCTGGACATGAAGGCTATGAATGAATGAAAACATCTGTAAAGGGATCCCCCCTTCAGCATAAACCCCAAACCGGCACTGCCCCCACAGCGAGGGATCCCTGCGGCTGTCTCAACGCACCTTCCCCCTGAACCCAAAGCGCCTTGGGATGGATGGCCAAAATCTCGTCCTGATGGGGCCAGGAGTGTGTCAACCTGGTAAAGGTAAGGAAGTCTTTGGGTCTCAGGGATCAACGGGCGAGGGAGCGGCTGTGGTCTATCGGGTTGGGCTACTGGGGCTGGGTACTGTCGGCACGGGCGTGGTAGAGATTTTGCAACGCCCACCTCACCCCCTCTTGCAGGCTGTCGAGCTTGCGGCGGTAGGGGTGCGTTCCCTGGACAGGCCGCGGCGGGTATCCATCCCGCTTGAGCGCCTGACCACTGACCTAGAGCGGATTGTGTCGGATCCAGACATTGACGTGGTGATTGAGCTCATGGGCGGGCTGGAGCCGGCTCGCAGCCTCATCTTAAAGGCCATTGACCACGGCAAGCCAGTCATTACAGCCAACAAAGCGGTCATTGCCCGCTATGGCGAGGAGATCTTCCGCGCTGCTGCCCAGGCCAGGGTGGCCGTGCTGCTGGAGGCAGCCGTGGGGGGTGGGATCCCTGTCGTCCAGACTTTGCAGCAGTCGCTGCAGGCCAGCCGCATCCAGGCGGTCTGGGGCATCATCAACGGCACGACCAACTTCATCCTCAGCCAGATGGCCCAGGAGGGTAGCTCCTTTGCCGAAGCGCTGGCCCAAGCCCAAGCCCGCGGCTATGCGGAGGCGGATCCCAGCGCCGATGTGGAAGGATGGGATGCGGCGGACAAGATCGCCATTTTGGCTAGCCTGGCGTTTGGGGTGTCGGTGCCGCGGGAGGCCATCCCTTGCGAAGGGATCCGCAGCATCAGCCCCACCGACATCCGCTATGCCCGCGAGTGGGGCTACACCTTCAAGCTTTTGGCCATTGCCCAGAGGGCTGGTGTCCCAGGAGCCGAAACGGCCTTGGATGTCCGCGTCCACCCCACCCTATTGCCGCTGACCCACCCGCTGGCTAATATCCACGGCGTGGACAACGCCGTCTGGGTACAAGGGGATCCCCTGGGCCAGGTGGTGCTCTCCGGGCCGGGGGCGGGACAGGGGCCGACGGCCAGTGCTGTCGTTGGGGATCTGCTCACCCTACTTGCCCACCTGCAGACAGGGGCCCATCTCCCCAATCCTCTCTGGGGATTGCCTGTTTCTCCTCCTGTTGCCTCCCTGCTGCCACTGGCGGAGGTGCAGTCGGAGTTTTACGTGCGAGTGCTGGCCCAGGATCGACCGGGGGTGATGGGAGCTATTGGCACCTGCTTTGGCCGGCACCAGGTTAGCCTGGAGAGCATTACCCAAAAGGAGTGCCACCAGGAGCTGGCGGAGATTGTTGTCCTCACCCACACCGTGCGCGAGGCTGACTGCCGGCAGGCGCTGGCCGAGATCCAGCAGCTTCCCCAGGTAGCCGGGATCCCCAGCCTGTTTCGCGTGCTGCGCTAATGGCGCCCCTCGTGTTGCCCGTGATGGAGGATAGACAGCTTGGCAGCGACCGCGGATCTTGCAACCCCTGAACTCCTCAGAGCCGAAGTGGTGGTCATTGGGGCGGGCATCAGCGGCCTGACGCTGGCTTGGCGCCTGCAGCAGGGTCTCTCTGGTAGGGGTGGCTCCGCTCAGGCCGTGCTCTTGGCCGAGGCCAGCTCTCGGGTGGGCGGCTGCATTTCCACCCAATCCAAAGACGGCTACCGCTGGGAGGAAGGCCCCAACAGCTTTACCCCTACGCCTGCCCTGCTCAACTTGATTGCCGAGGTGGGCCTGGCCGACCAACTGGTGCTGGCCGATGCCCAGCTGCCCCGCTACATCTACTGGGAAGGAGAGCTGCTGCCAGTGCCGCTGAGCCCCACGGCGGCTCTGGGCTCACGGCTGCTCAGTGTGGGTGGTAAGCTGCGGGCTCTGCAGGGCCTGTTGGGGTTTGTCCCTCCGCCGCCGGGGCAGGAGGAGACGGTGCGGCAGTTTTTCCGGCGACAACTGGGATCCGAAGTGGTGGAGCGCCTGGTGGAGCCCTTCACCTCAGGGGTCTATGCCGGGGATCCGGATCAACTCAGCGCGGTGGCAGCTTTCCCTCGGGTAGCTGGCCTAGAGGAGCGCTACGGCAGTCTCTTTGCCGGCGCCCTGCAGGCTCTGCGCCAAAGACCCCAGCCTTTTCCCGCAGCCATCCACCCCCCGCCCAAACGCGGCCAACTGGGCAATCTGAGGCAGGGGCTGCAGCAGTTGCCAGAGGCCCTAGCCCAAAAGCTGGGCGACAGCCTGCGGCTGGGTTGGCAAGCGGTGCAGCTGAAGCGGGAGGGAGAGCTCTATGGGGTGGGCTTTGCAACCCCAGAGGGATCCCGCTGGGTGGCTGCTCGCCAGGTGGTGCTGGCTCTCCCCGCCTATGAGGCTGCCTTGCTGCTGCAGGAACTCAACCCCGAGGCCAGCCAGCTCTTGGCGGGGATCCCCTATCCGCCGGTGGCAGTGGTGGCTCTGGCCTATCCCCAAGCGGTTCTGCCGCAGCCGCTGCGGGGCTTTGGCCACCTCATCCCTCGCTCCCAGGGTCTACGCACCCTAGGCACTATCTGGGCCTCCTGTCTTTTCCCGGAGCGGGCTCCCCAGGGCTACCACAGCTTCCTCAGCTTCCTGGGCGGTGCTACCGATGCTGCCTTGGCCCGCCGGCAAGGGATCCCACCCATCACTGCTCTGTCCCCTGAGGAGCGAGCGCAAATTGTCCACGCCGAGCTCAGTCAGGTGCTGCTTACCCGCCGCGCCGAGCCCATCTACTTGGGCGAACGCCTGTGGCCCCGCGCCATTCCCCAGTACACCCTCGGCCACCGGCAGCGGATGGCCCAGTTGCAGGTCCACCTGGCCTCCCAGACGCCGGGGATCTGGGTGTGCGCCAACTACCTAGACGGTGTGGCCCTGGGCGACTGCGTGCGGCGGGCTGAGGCGCTGGCGCAGCAGCTTTTGTCCCAGGTCTAGTCCGATGGGTCGCCCCTACACTGTCCTGCTTTTGGTTCCCACCGGTATCGGTGCCCGGGTGGGTGGCTTTGCTGGCGATGCCCTGCCCGTGGCTCGCGCCTTGGCCGCAGCCGCGGATTGCGTCATCACCCACCCCAATGTCCTCAACGGCGCTACCCTCTTCTGGCCCCTGGGGAATGTGCTCTACGTGGAAGGATACGGCCTGGATCGCTTCTGTGCCGGGGAGTGGTTCCTCAGGCCAGTGCGGCAAAACCGCATCGGGGTGGTGCTGGATGCCGGGATCCCGGAGGATCTGCGCCAGCGCCATTTGCAGGTCATGCAAGCCGCTCAGGCCACGCTGGGGCTGGACATCGGCCCCTGGCGCTTGACTCCTCGACCCTTAGGCGTTGCCGTCAGCTTCTCCCCTGCCGGCGCCAGCCAGGGATCCCTAGCGGATGCCGAGGCGCTCCTGGAAGCCGCGCGTGCGCTGCTCTATGCAGGGGCCGAGGCCATTGCCGTGGTGGCCCGCTTCCCCGACGATCTTGACTTTAGCCAGTACGAGCAGGG
>NZ_JANSJN010000098.1:0-4089 GCF_047462555.1 Synechococcus sp. B60.1 | reverse complement strand
CTCTATGCAGGGGCCGAGGCCATTGCCGTGGTGGCCCGCTTCCCCGACGATCTTGACTTTAGCCAGTACGAGCAGGGGCAGGGGGTAGATCCCCTGGCGGGGGCCGAGGCCATCCTCAGCCACCTGGTGGTGCGGGAGCTGGGGATCCCGTGTGCCCATGCTCCGGCCCTCTACCCTGATCCCGACCCCAAGCTGGTTCACCCCCGCGCTGCCGCTGAAGAGGTGGGGTTTACCTTCCTGCCCTCGGTTTTGGCAGGGCTGAGCTACGCTCCCCAGTTTGTGAAAAGGGGGGATCCCCTCCAGACGGGCGACCTGACAGCCGAGCAGGTGGATAGCGTCATTGCCCCGGCCACCGCCTTTGGCGGCCCCGGCCTACTTTACCTCGCCAGCCGCCCCCGCCCGCCCTTGTTTATTGCCGTCGAAGAAAACACCACCGTCATGCAGGTTCACCCGCGCCAGTTGGGGATCCCGCATGTGGCGGTTAGCTCCTACCTGGAGGCCATTGGCGTGGTGGTGGCCCACCGGGCTGGCGTGGCCCTCTCGTCGCTGCGGCTTTAGCCTCGGGCTAAGCCCAGTTCTGGCCCAGAAACGGCAACAGGCCAATCAGCAGCAGGCCCAGCGTGGCCAGCGACCCAACCAAAAAGGAGAGGGAGCGCCCCAGGGGAATGTCACCGATGTAGAAAAAGTTGTAAAACAGCCGTGCCAGCAGAAACACACCGCAGAGCAAGGCTACCCCTTCGTCGCCGCTAAGGCCAAACAGCCAGGGATCCGGGTGGGGGCCAGTAACATAGGCAATCAAGGCTGACGGCGCAAAGGTGCCCAGGGCCTCAAAGCCGTTGGCATGGGCCCAGGTAGCCCGCTGGCCGTAGGGAGGCAGCCGGTCGAACATAGCCCGCGGCGCATGGGGATCGTAGCCAACGCGAGCGCGGGCATAGCCGACCACGCCCATGGGCAGGTACACCAACAGGATGGCTGCAGCAATCGAGAACAGGGGGATGGCTTGCAGGGGGAGGTTGGGCAACATAGGCAAAACGCAGAGGAAAGAGGCGGCACCCGCACCTTCTCTAGGCTAGCCTCCCTAGGCGGGAATTGGCGCCGGGCTGCCTAGCAGGTAAGCCCCAACGACTTCTAGGCTGGGCGGGTGCAGGAAAGGGAGGGTGACAATGGCCTGCTGGGGAAAGCGCTGGGGCAACTGGGCCAGGATGGCCTGGTGGCGGCGCCAAAGGGCTGCGCCAAAGGGGGTGGAGTCCTCCAGCCAAACCCGATTGAGAACGGCGTAGGGATGGGGGATCCCTAGGGCATCCAACTCCGCCAAGAGGCGCTCGGTTTCCGCCAGAACTGCCTGTTCGGGGTTGAAGACAGGGACAAAGCTAACAAACTGGGGATCCCGCAGCCGCCGCTGCAGCTGGCGCACCTGGGCCAGGAGATCCCGCAACCGCTGCGCCCATTCCGGCCGGCCCACCACGTCGCGGTACTTTAGCCACAGCTTCAGGGCCAGGCTCACCCAGCCTTCTAGGGCCTGCGGCATCTGCAAAAAGCGCAAGAGGTGGCCGGTGGGGGCGGTATCCACCACCACCAGGTTGAACTGGCCGCTGGCTTCTTGTTCCAGCACCGTCAGCAGGGCCATCACCTCGTCTAGACCGGGAGGGGGCATCTGCAAAAGCTGCCGCCAAGCCTGGGGGTCGTACTGGACTTCCACCCCTGCCGTCCCCTCGCCTGCCAAAATGGCCGCCACCTCCTCCAGGTAGTCTTGGCGGAAGCGCTCCAGCACTGCCGCCGCCTCGATCTCCTGGCCCAGCAGGTTGGGCAAGAGCGGCAGCGGCTCCTGACCCAGCTTTGTCTGAAACAGATCCCCCAGCGAGTGGGCCGGGTCGATGGAGACCAGTAAGAGCCGCTGGTCGGGATGGCGCTGGGCCAGGTTCCAGGCCAGGGCCCCGGCCACCGTGGTCTTGCCCACCCCACCCTTGCCCCCCACCAGCACAAGGCGGATCCCTTGGGCCAAAAAATCTGGCAGGGCCACCCTTGGGGGGGAGGGGATCCCGCCGACAGGCTCCCCTGGGCTAGGGGGGATCTCTTCCAACTGCGGCAGCACCTCTGGCAAGGGGCGAAGCTGTTGCACCAGCTTGTCCAGGGCCGTCGGCCCAATCGGCTCCTCCAGTTGATAGGGACAAACCCAGATGGGATAGCCAGGCAGCTCCTCTTGGAGCGTTTTTAGCCAGCGCCACTGCTCCTGCTGGCGGGCCAGGTAGAGAGGCGAGGGGCGGTTGGGGGTTGCTTCCGCTTTTTCCCCTGCGGCCGCCACCGTCCCTAGCAACACCTGGTTGACCAGAAGACCCCCCACAGGCACACGGCGGCTTTGCAGTTGTTGACAGAAGCGGCGGGTCTCCGCCACGCTCAACGGCTCCGGGATCAGCACCAGCCAAGCAGAGGTGCTCTCCGGGTCGGTGAGGCGGGCTTTGCCTCCCTCCAGCTCACTTTGTAGCCGGGTCAAAAAGGCATCGGCCTCATCCGGTCGATAGGTGCCCGTCAGGGATTGGACAACCTCGCGGTGCTTGGCCTGGAAGGTGGCAAACACCGCCAGCAGATTATCCAAAAAGTCGGGCAACTCCAACAGCCGCAGGGTGTGGCCGGTGGGGGCCGTGTCCAGGATGACTGTGTCCACCTCTTGGCCTGCCAGCAGGCGGTTGACCTCGAGGATGGCCATCAGCTCGTCCACCCCCGGCCAGTCCAGATCCCAAAGGGGCAACAGATCCTCTCGCCCCAGCCAACTGCCCCGCTCGGCAATGAGCTCCAGAGCAGGGCCGTAGGTCTGCTTGAAAGACTGCAGCAGCACCTCGGCCTGGAGAGCCCGCACCTGCAAGTTGGGCCGTTCGCGCAAGCGGTGCGGAGCACTTTCCGGCAGGGGTTGGGGGGTGTCGGCCACCGGGATCCCCAGCACATCCCCCAGGGAGTGGGCCGGATCGGTGGACAGCAACAGCAGACGGCGCTCTGGTTGCCTCTGGGCTAGGTGACGGGCTAGGGCACAGGCCAGGGTGGTCTTGCCCACGCCCCCCTTGCCGCTCAACAGCAGCAAGCGGCAGGAAGCCGATCGCGTCAGCGGGACGTAGTCCACGAGCCGGTCAAAGGGGGAGTTGTCGAGCTGAGCGGGCTGCAAAGGGATCCCTCGCGCGCAGGTCACCCCTATTCTGGCCTGGATCTCCCTTGGGGATACCCCAGCCCGCCGAGGTTGGCTTTCGCCAACTCCAGTCGGCGGCGTCCTCTGTCCCAGGCCAGCAGCGCGTGGATCCCAAGCCAAAAGCCCGTCCACAGCCAGTTGTGCAACCAGATCTTGCCCAAGATGGGCAGGGTCAGGCCCTCTGTTCCGCCCAGCACCAGGCCGGCTGCCAAGATCAGCCCTTCAAAAGCAAGGAACCCTAGGATCAGCATGACCAGGATCCAAAGGTAATTGCGCAGCCATTGCCGAGGTTGGACAGGGTGGGGCTGGAAAAAGAGCGGGCGATAGCTGGCCAGCCACGCCACCCCCACCGTGCCGATCCCCAAGACCAACCCCCAAGCCAAAGAATCAGGGGTACGGGGATAGTTGTGCCAGGTGTAGCCAAAGATTTGGTTGGCCAGCCAAATCATCGAAGCGCTGACGATTGCCCTTTGGCGAGTTAACGTGGTGCCCGTGACGATGCCAACAGTTACAAAAGGCAGTGTACAGGTATAGGCAATGTTGCTAAGGCAGCCGATGGTGGTCAATAGGCTGGGCCAAAATCGACCTTGGGCTAGATCGCGGGTGGCTTGGATCCAAATGACCTCCGGGATCCCGCGGCGGGTTTCGGGGATGGACTGGACAAGAGCTTGTAGGCTGACCATAGGCTAATCCCCAGGAAAAAGGTGAGCTTTTAAGGGACACTTGTTCAGCAGGTGCTCCTGGACAATTTGCCGCGCTACTGGGGGTGTGACTTGCTTGTACCAGGTGCGGTCACCAGAGTAGAAAACCACCGGCCCTTGTTGGCAGACTTCTAGGCATCCTGAGGTGATAACCGGAACATCCAGATTGGCCTCGCGCAGGGCCGATTGCAAAGCTTCCACCACCGGCTGATA
>NZ_JANSJN010000097.1:9018-10618 GCF_047462555.1 Synechococcus sp. B60.1 | reverse complement strand
CTCTACCCCTATTAAACCCAAGCGGGGCAAGGAATGCAAGACCCATTTGCGAGGGGGTCGGTCGAAGACGGCAAAAAAGGGCCTGGAAGAGGGGGGGCAAGAGGCCTGAAAGCCTTGTGGGGCAAGGCATCGAGCGGGTCAACGAAAGAATCGGCCTTTGCGGGATTTGGCGAGGCGCTCGCAGAGCTGCTGATACCGTTTTTGTGTGCTTTCGAGAACATCAAGTACTTAGGTAGGGGGAAAGTTGCCTGAGCTACACGATGACCGAGCCAGGGGGTGCAGTTAAAGGGGGTTCACCCCAGATTTCCACTTGATCGAGGGCGTGGCTGGTGAGGGGATAGAAGCGGACGCTGTCTTCGTTGGGCTTGATCCTTTTCCGGAGCCGTAGCTTGAGCTCCTCGAACTTGTCCTTGTTGAGGACGCACTCGAAGACACTGTACTGCACCCGCTTGCCGTAGCCTTCTAGCAAGTCGGCAATTTTCTTGCGGCGCTTGTCACAGGGAGTATCGTAGGTAACAACATAAAGAAACATCAGCGAATCCGGTAAGGCTGATACAAGTCTTGAGGATTATAGACGGACTGCTTAAACTTCTTAACCTGCTGTGTTAGCAAATCCCAGCGGGGCTGATCCCCAGCAGGAGTTGTAATGGATCCCTCCATTCTCTGGAGAAAAGCTTTGAGGTATTTCTTTCTGCCAGCATCGTTGAGAAAACAGCCCCCATCTCGATACTCGAAGTCTTCTTGGATATCCATAACACCGCTATTGACAAGCCACAGTACCAGGGAGTCCACAATAGGTGCTCGGAACTCTTCCAGCAAATCGGAAACCAGAGCAGCGTGGCGTTCACTGCTGGCATGTAGGCAACCTTGATAGGGATCCAAATCTTGCAGCTCAATCAAGGTTAATAGATGGTTCCAGAGCACCATATAGCCAAAGCTGAGCATGGCATTGACTGGATTGGTAGGTGGTTGTCGGGTACGCTTGAGCAAAACAAATCCCTTTTGTTGTAAGCAACTGCCCAATTCTGGGAAATACAGGGCTGCGCCGATCCCTTCAATGCCGCGCAATTGATCTAGAGACTTAGCCTGCAGAACTTGCTCGGCCAGATGTTCCAGGCTGCGCAGGGTTAGATCCCCAGTTTCGCTGGGGCGCTGCCTAAGTTGCCGCATCAACAACACGCGCCCATTGAGGAGCTTAGCTCGCACTATCTGGGCTGCTGTTTGCAATCGCCATGCTTCAGGGAGTGTTTGTTGCCAATGGGCCAAGCGGCGGTAGCCCCTTTCAATGGGAATGAGGCGACCGTAGCAATAGCCGAGTCGGGAGAGGTAGGCAATGGGGATATTGCGCTTCAAGCACTCTCTTACAACATCGGTAGTCACTTGCGATCGGCCGAAGATTAAAATTTGCTCCAGCAAGGGCAGAGGCACCTCCTGCAAGAGCAAATCGCTCAAATGAACCAGCACAAACTCTTGCCTGAGGCTTAGCCTGCACCCTTGCTGGGAAACATACAAGGTTCGCATTATCGATCATCTCGACGCAGACTCTCTGAGCCTCGCCTTGGCTCTATGGAAGTGCTGGTCTTGGATTGGCGCTCTTCTG
>NZ_JANSJN010000097.1:6635-8918 GCF_047462555.1 Synechococcus sp. B60.1 | reverse complement strand
CCAAAAACGGTAACCACTTGGTAATCACCCAAATCGGCAATCCAAACCGGAGAGGGTACCTGTACACCCCCACACAAGAACTTGTCGTACCGGCCTTCGCCCTGCCGGCCAAGACGATGCAAAGTTGCCAGGGCATAGGGTTTATTAAACTCTTCCTCGCCGCTGCAGACCACAATCTGGCAGTTGGCATCCACTGCTTGCGGCCATTTATCCCTGTCAACTTGGCCAACACTTCCTGGGCTATTGGGGTTAATCGCCTGCTTGGTTAGAGTCTCGAGAGCGGCAAAAAAGTTTTCCAGACGCTTTTGGAAAAGCTTCTGAAACTCAGCCACCGATTTCGGCAGCTCCCAAAAGGCATCCTCTGACCTGGGAATTAGGGTAGAGCCGCGCCACCAGGGAGCCCGCTCGCGGTTTTGGCGGGAGTAGCAGGGTCTTCTGGCCCCTTGGCCCACACCTCCCAGATGGAACATCATCCAGGTGAGGTTGGCAAAGAGCTTTTTCGCCGCCTCTTGATCTTTCTGCGAAGCATAATTTTGGCACTCGCCCGAAAGACTCAAGACGAGGATCCCTTCTTGTCGTCCGGCAGGTTTATTTCTTCCTTGCTGATTGGGCTCCGGCTCCGGCTGAGAGACTTTGCCATCTAGGAGATCTACATGGATCCAGCCGTGTTTTTGCTTAGGGGTGATGGCGCCAAAAAGTTGCCCTTCCCACTCCTGCACCTGATCGACCGGCAAAACTCCCAGGGCAAAGGTGCGGAACCAATAGCGCAGCATATTCTTAAAGGCCACGGGCCGCACTTCGGCGATGGATCGGTTGTCGTAGCGATTCTTGTCGGGTCTCCAGTTGACTACCTGGCGCCCGTGAATGAGTTGGCCTTCTAGCTCAAAGGGCAGTCGCAAGAATTCTCCCCGGTACTTGTCGGGGGATCTTCCTGAGGAAACCAGCCGGCCGTAGCCAGTATTTACTTGGGATCCCACCCCTTGCTCCAAACCCCGGAGGAGCCATTGCTTAACTTGATCCAGCATCTCATCGGTGCAGCCGCTGCCTTTGCGCAGGCCAATCAAAAAAGTGGCTTGCTTGAGAGAGAAAAATAAGTTGGGGTTGGTCGAGTATTCAAGATTTTTTCCATTCCATTTCCAGACGTTATTAGCAATATCTACAGCCAGCCCCCCCGTTTTGGAGTTATCGGGATCCTCCCGCCTTTGGGGGCGAGTGGGTACCGGATAGGCATCCAAAAAGACAACCTTGCCGGCGCTATCTTTTTCCTCAGCTTGTAGGTGGCCAAACCAAGGAGCTACAGCTTGGTCTGCTTGATCCCAAGATAGGTTGCGCTCCTGCATCAGCTCCCGAATGGCCTGGGAGCGGGCTACACCGCGCAGGGTGGAGCCAGGAATGTAAGGGATCCCTAAGGGATCGAAAGCGGGGAGCAACATGCTCTCTGGGCCCTTGGCCCCACCGATTCGAATTCGCCAGGGACAGGTAACCTGAAAGGTGTCGCTGGCAATGCGTTGGGTGCGCTCGTTCAAAACTTTCAAGCGGGCTCCAAGGTTGATCGTTGTTTCCACTTGGTGCGCCAGCTCCGCTTTGGTGCCGTCTTTAAAAGCATCGAGCCGCGCTCGCATCCAACGCAGATATTCAATAAAACCGGCGGTGGGATCCGGCCTGGGCGTGGGATCCAAGGGGTGACCCAGCCAAGGCGAGGGCTGAGGATTGTTGCCTCCTCCGCCACCGCCTCCACCGCGCGGCTGGTTTCCCCCTCCATTGCCTCCTCTAGGAGAATTGGGGCCTCGATTTTCCTGAGGCGGCCGGCGGCTGGGATCCCCTGGCCTGGGGGGACGAGCAAGCGGCTGAGGCGTGTTGCCAGGACGAGCAGGGCGATGACCGGTCATGGGATCTTCTCCAAAAGCGGGAAACAGGGTTAGGAATTGCCAAGGGTTTGGCGAAATTCACGCAACATGGTGCTGGTACCAATTTCTAGGGCGCGTCGAATGAGTTGAGGTACAAGATTGGGGATGTCGAAGTCTGGAAAAAGCCGGCTGCAGCTTGATTCTACGTAGTCTTCTCCCTGCAGGATAAAGATCCGCAAACTTCGCTCACCCAAGATCCAAACTTCCGGCACGCCGATGGCTCTATAGGCCTCAATAAAAGTTCGGGAAGTAACGTCGGACTCGATGGCCAGATCAGGTGGGGGCAACTGATCGACATCGATCCTGCCCTCGCAACCTCGCACCAACTCCAGGTGATTGACATAGAAGCAGGTGTCGGGCTCCACTCCAGCCCTGC
>NZ_JANSJN010000097.1:1463-6535 GCF_047462555.1 Synechococcus sp. B60.1 | reverse complement strand
TCCAGAATGCTCTCGCAGTCTTGCCAGGTAAGAGAATGAATAACCACTCGGCTGCCTTCTTGCAGGGAAATCGCTTGCAGGGGGATCGCGACGCCCATTACTCCCCTCCTTTAATGTCGTGGTAGATGGCCATGGCCCAAAAGCCAAACTCCTGAGCCAAAGCCAGCCCTAACCCTGTTAAACCTAGATACTCTTCGACTCCCAGTCCCATAAGACGATCCAGACCATTGGAGTTAGCAATTCCCTTCTGACCAGAAATCTCTTCCAGGCAATTAAAGAACTCCTTGACCACTTGCTTTTTGCCGTCTTGGCCGAGGGCATCTTCTTCTGCCTTAAGGCGCAGCATGCCCCAGGTGGAAAGGTAGGTGTAGAGTTCCACAGCCTGGTTTTTCTGCTCCTTAAGCTTTTCTTGGTCTCTGGTTTGAGCCCTTAACTGGCGAAGGGATTCGTAAACAGGCTTGGCCAACGTGCGGGGATCAAAAGTTTCCATAAAACCTCCTCAACTAGTTCCAAGACAACTCGACAAAGCCCCGGCCTAGGCTCTCCTGACCGCCAATTTGCAGAAGCTGGTTATCCTGCAGAAGCTTCCGAAATTGCTCCACTGCTTTTTGGGAACTGCCATTGGCTTGGGCTGTTACCCCCCAGGTAAAGTACATCAAGCTATCGGGGGGAATGGCCTCTTCGTAGCGAAAGCCGCCTTCTACAACTTTGTGCTCGCTGAGCTTAACTTTCACCTGCCGCCACAGGCTCATTTGAATAAGGGTGGCACAGTGCTGATCCGGCAAAACGATGACGCGGGTGATGCTGGAAGACTTGACAAAGTCTTGCCAGTTGGCCCACTTTTTCAGGCCATTTTTCAGGATGGCATCCTTGAGGTAGAGGGGCCGGTTTGTCTCCAAGTTGGTGCTATAGGGATCCGGCACCTGCAACTGCTGGCCACTTAGCCGCAGCCAGCGCTTGAGCAAGAGGGGGCAGCTCATCCAGACTACGCCGTGGCTGAGGGAAGCCACCGGCACCCACAACAGGGATCCATCCCCAATCCAAATGGAGCCTTGGGTAAGCTGATCCCCCTCCCCAATTTCGTTGCCAAAGAGCTCAAACTTTAACTCTTTCTCAGCCACACTGGCCCGCAATTTGCCGCGGATGGTGCTGGAAGGAATGTAGGGCAAGTTGGTGTGGGCTTCGCGGGCAATGCCCAAGAGGTTGCCTTCTTGGGTGGTGCCGCCGGTGTGCAGGGGGGTTAACAGGGTGAGATAGACCAGGTGAAAAGTCATCGAAAAAACACTCCTTATCGACAAAGAACAGGGCTGCAAAAGCATCAGTTAACCCAAGGCAGCCAGAGCAACTCGCTGTAGCCCAACAGCCGCCAGCGGTGGAAGACGTTGAGCCGGCCATCTTCCAGCTCCGGCTCGTCCTGCCCAAGGGGAGCCGGCTGCTCCAGGTAGTAGACGCTGCCGGGCGGGGCGGCAAACACTTGCGGAGCCGGTAAGCTGGTCTTGCGCGGCTCTGTTAGGGAATCCACCTGCAGGCGGCCGCTGATGGGAACCGGCTTGCCGGTGGCCACGCTTACCAGAGGGCCGGTGAGGGAGTGGGCAGGGTGGGGGGTGGCCAAGCGCCATTCCCAGGGCCAGGCGCGGCAGAGGGAGCGCCCATCCACCTTCTTGATGAACACTCCAGGCGTAACCAGGTAGGCCAAGGCCCGCCGGGTTTGCCGGAAGGTCTCTTGGGAGAGCTCCTGCAGCGCTTGCCACTGCTTGCCCAGCTTTGGGCAAGGGCCCAGGAGAGCGCCGTGGCCTTCTCCCCCCAGCCGCACCACCTCTTCTTGCTCCAGGGGCAAGGGATCCCAGGTTTCGCGCTCGGGATCCCAGCACTCGATGGAAAGAGCCAGGCTCCAGCCGGGCTGCAGGCGGATGCAGGTTTCCACAAAGTAGCCATCGGTTTCTCGCACCTGACGTTTGCCTGCCTGCAGGGTGTTGTGGGGCCGCACCTCTGCCACCCAGGGGGGCGGAACGGCTTGAGCCAGATCCCAGCCCTTGCCCTGCAGCGCTTTTTGCACCGCCTGAAAGGGCAGGTAGCCGGCGGCCTTTTGCTTGGGGCTTGGCCGTTCCTCCTCCGGAGCTGCCGCTACCAAAGGGGCCGGCCGAGTGGGATCCCAACGGTAGCCGCTGTAGGAATGCTCCTCTTCCAGCCAGGGGATGGGCACCAGCGGGGATCCCTGGTCAAGGTGCAGGGGGCTGGGGAAGTAAAGCTGCTCATCCCAGCAGAGGAAGGGGCCGCGCAGGCGCAGGGTTGTCGGCTGGCCCAGGTGGGCCAGGATGGCTCCGGCCAGGGTGTGGCCGCTGGGCGGAAAGCCGCTGGTGGCCCAGGCCCGCTCCCCCGGCGCAAAGGGCCTGGCATCGCGAAACATCCACACATCCAAAGGCGATAGCGTGAACCAACTCATCGACCGTTCCTCCCCAATTTCACGGTGCGGTTGCGCAGCACAAAGGCCGCTAGCTTAAACCAGTTTTTGATGGCCAGATCCCAGGCTGCCGGCTGGGCGGGCAGGCTGTGCTGCCAAAAGTGCTGGATAAACTCGATTAGCTTGGCTTGGAAGCGATCCCTCTGCTCGCTTTCGCCGCCAAAGAGATCCCGGCGGCTACAGAACAAGCGGGCCCAATCGGGCACAGCTTCCAAGCTGGGGGCGGGGTGCTGCTCCCAGAGCTGGGCAGCCTGCTCAAACAGCGAGCTTTGATCCTGCTGTTGGCCCAGCAACTTCCAGTCAAAATCCAGCAGGTCTTTCCACTTGTCGAAGGTGTCGAACTTGCTGGTGCCCACCAGTTGGTTGCCGTTGGCAAACAGTACCCGCACCTGGACGCTGTCCTTGGGGCTGCCATGGGCATAGGCCTGCCCTTTGGCGTCTTTTTCCGCCTCCCAGAGATTTTCCAGGGCAATGGCCAAGGGCACCGAGTGGTGGGCAATCACCACGCCAAAGCTAATACTGGCCAGGGATCCCAGAGTAAAAAGAGGGCGGCGGCTGAGGCCAGGCGGCAACTGCGCCTTTTGCCACTGCCAGTAGTCCCCTTCGTTGGCGAACTCCCGCCAGTCGTCTTCGCCGCCGCGGAAACATTGGCGGATGTCCCAGAGCCAGCCATCCCACTCCCAGAGGTTGGTATAGGCCAAAACGTCGTCTCCCCCAGCGTAGATGAGCCTGCCGGCGTAGCGCTGCTCGGTGAGGTAGGGCACCAACTGGCCGGAAAAATCCAACAGGGCGCGGCTGAGGGCACTGTGGGTGGCCGGGCCCATGCGCTTGCGGCTGGTTTTAACAAACTCGCTGAAGGCGTCCTTGACCTGGTCGAGCTCCTCGGAGTTGATGACCTGGCCAATGGTGTCCTTCTGTTTATCGGCTAGGCGCTGCAGCGGCTGGGGCAGGTAGTCGTAGTAGGGTCGCATCTTCTCCCCCCTCAGCCACTGGCCCATGTCGTCGCCGTCGCCGGCGGCCAGCACGTACCAACTGGCGGGGTTGATGCTGGGGTAGTAGCGGCTGAGGGTGGCTTCTATCTCCTGGCGGCAGCGCTTCTGGGTTGCTGCGTCTGCTTCCAGGTCTTCCACCAGCCAGCCGGCGTTGAGCAGCCGCGGGTGGTAGCGTAGGTTCTGCTGGTCGGCCCACGGGATCCCCCACTTGCCGCGCATCTCCCGCAGCACTTCCCGAATGCCGGGGTGGATGGCCTCAACGGCCCGGCAGGCTTGCTCCAAGTGCTCCTGCTCCCGTCGCCCGTGGGTTTTCAGGTAGCCGGCCACACCGGCGGTGAGATCGGGGTAGGAAGCGGCAATCTTGTCTTCATCGAGGTTGGGAAAGAGCTCCGGCAACACCTTGTCCAGGGCCCGCTTGACGGTTTCGGTGGCGTTGAGCTGCTCGCGGCCATCGAAAAGCCCCGCCTGCCGCTGCCAAAGCCGCCGGCTCTCCCCTTCGCCAATCCAGCGATCCCTGGGGGAAGGGTGAACCACCGGCCCCAGGCCGGAGACGGTGCTGCGCGGTCCAAAGGCCACCGGCAGTTGCCAATCGCGGGCCTGTTTGCAGGCAGCCTGCAGCCGGCGCGTCGCCTCCACCGCCGCTGCCCACCAGGAGCCGACGTTCAGCCCCGGCTTGCCCTGGCGGCGCTGCTGCTTTTGGGGATCCCAGAAGCTGATCCGCAGGAACTTCAGCTCCGCGTCGGCAAAAAGCTGCCGCTCTTCTGTTAGGTGGTAGGTGCGGTTTTGGGCACTGACCCAGGGATCCCGCTCGATGGACTCCTGGGACTTGAGGATGGCGGTGTCTTTGAGCCTTTGCTGGGGGGATCCCAGGGGTGCTGCTGCCCAGTAGAGCTGCCACTGGTGCTCCAGCCATCCCTCCCAGGTGGGATCCTCCGGGCGCAACTGCACCAGCCAGCGGCGCTCCAGTTGCAGGTGCTCCAGCGCTCTTTCGGCCAGGTGGCGCCATTCTTCTTTGAGGGTCTGCTGGGCCAACTGCATGGCCGCCTCCACCCGCTCTTCCGGCAACAGCAAGAGGATCACGTTGGGGAAGCCGGCGGTGAGCAGGGCGTGGGCAGAAGGTTGAGGGATCCACTCGGCAAATTTGGGGTACTTCTCCAGCAGCCAGGCATCGATCAACGGCTGGCCGTAGAGGCTGGGGTAGAGCAGGCAGTCGGGGCCGTATTTCTCCGCTAGGCGCCAGCAAAGCCGCGCCGAGAGGTAGTGCAACAGCCAGGATCCGGCCCAGAAATCCCGCATCTTGCGGCTGGCTTTAATCAGCTCCTGGATGGGGTTGAAGGTGAAGCTGGCCAAAAAGGGCCGCGTGAACTTGGGCTCGTCGTAGCCGGCCAAACAGCCCGCCAGGGCCGCCACGACACTGGTGTGGCTCCACAGGGATCCATCCGGCAGCCGCGTTTCCGCCGGCAAAAGCAGGAGGTTCTCATCGCCCAACTCCCGAACCAGCGCCTGGGGAAAACAGCGCCAGAACCACCAGAACACCTTCTGGATATCTTCCTCTTCTTGCCGGATCCAATCGGGAATCACCTTTTTCTCTAGCTGCATCAGGTGCTCGGCGCGGGAGC
>NZ_JANSJN010000097.1:0-1363 GCF_047462555.1 Synechococcus sp. B60.1 | reverse complement strand
GAGATCCACCCTTGCATCGCCGCTAGGTTTGGCCACAGCCCTTCCTTAGCGCGGCCAGAGGCGTCGTGGAGGGCCTTGAGGGCAGGATCATGCAGCAAACCCCAGAGCTTCGCTTGCCAGTAGTGATGAGACATGGTGTCTTCGCAGGAGAGTTAAAAACTGAACGCGCAAGAAACAAAAAAGTAAACAAAACCCCAACAGCCACCCGATACCTGGCTGCAGAAGCTACAAAACAAAGTCCACCAATCCCGACCAGCCCTCAGGTTTCTTTAGTATTTCTCCAGCTCAGTAGGACTTGTGCAAGCTAAGCCCCTGCCAACTGTTTGACCGAGCTTGAAAACTCAGAACCTGAGGGTGGGCCGATGTCTGTAGCCTACTGAGAAATGGAAGGATCCCCTTCCATTTCCCCTTCTGTCCGGGTCAATTCCGGAAACAGCGCCTCCAGCCTGGGCAGCAGATCCCGCAGCACAAAGCTCTCCAGAGCTTCGCTGGGAAGAGGTTCGGGATTCATCTGCACATGGGCCACGTCGTTGCGGTACTGGCTAAGGCGAGACCAAAGATCAGCAAGCTGCTGGACATCGGGGACGTGGGCGGCAATGGGAGGAAGGAACTGAGCCGGCTCCGCTTGCTGGATGAGGGATCCCAACTGTTGTTCAATCCCCTGCCGCGCTTCTCGTCTGCGGTAGTCTTGGATCCCCTCACAGAGGCAAAGGGCAGAAACCACCCACTCGCGGGCTAGGAGAAGGGCTTGAGTGGTGAAGCGCTTTTCCACATACCAGCGCAGCAGTTGAAAGTGCTTTTGAACTTGAGCTCGGGGATCCTCCTTCTGGTCTGCCGGCAGCGCCAGTTGGCTGTAGCTATCTTGAATGCTTTGCAGCAGCAGGCCAAAGGGCTTAGCAAATTGGCCCACCTCTTCGGCCAACTCCTGGGTGGAGTGCTTTTGCAACCTGGGCAGGTCATCCTCCAAAAGGCTCACCGGCCTCACCAGCTCCAGGGAACGGGAGATGTCGCGGATGGCTTGTCCAAAGCTCTGCAGCCGGGTGGGCCTGGGATCCCCTTTGCCGGGCTTTTGCTGCCGGTAAAAGTCCCGTTGAACCCTGTCCAAAAGCTGGCCCAGCTCCAGGGCTGAGCCGGTGCTGATGAACTTGTCGGTGGCCGTCAGCCAGTCCAAAAGCCGAAGGGCGGGGGTGAGATCGATAATGGGGGTTTCTGCCTGACCAGGGCGGTAGAGGCCGTAGTAGAGCCCCTGGATCTCGACATTTTTGGCCTTGCGCAAAAGGGCAGCTCCCAAGAGCACCAGCAGGGGGATGGAGCGAAAGGCGTGGGTGATATCAAAAAACAGCCGGGTGTTGGGCTCGATGCT
>NZ_JANSJN010000096.1:7482-10787 GCF_047462555.1 Synechococcus sp. B60.1 | reverse complement strand
GCAGCGTCATATGTGTATAAGCCACAGCCCCTCTCCCTCTGGGAGAGGGGCTGGGGGTGAGGGCACCTCTGGGAGAGGGGCTGGGGGTGAGTCCTCGGTCAAACGTCCGGGGAAGGCAGTGTGGCTCGGTTGATCTGCATTGGTCTAGACTTGGCCTGGTCAAGCCGCAACCCCTCCGGGGTGGCGACGTTGCACGTCGAGATCGAAAATCCTGACGCCCAAGCCTTGACGGGCCGCCTGCTGGACAGCCGCATCCTGCAAACCGACCCGGAAATTGTGGACTACATCCAAGCCCAAGCCGGAGGGGATCCCTGCCTGGTGGCGGTGGATGCTCCCTTGCGCGTCCCCAACCTCAGCGGCCAGCGGCGGGCCGAAGCCGAGTTGAACCGAGTATTTCGCGCCTATGCCGCCGGCGCCCACCCGGCCAACCGCCGGCTCCTGGAAAAAAACGGCCAAGTGCGAGGGGAAGCTCTGGTGTACGCCCTCTCGCGTTATGGCTTTCGCGAGCAGGCCAGCATCGAGCAGGGATCCCTCGCCCGCCAGATCACCGAAGTCTTCCCCCACAGCGCCATGGTGAGCCTGTTTGGCCTCAGCCGCAGCCTCCCCTACAAGGCGCGTCCCCGCCGCACCTGGCTGCAACGAGAACAGGCGTGGCGGCTGTACCAGCAACATCTGCGGGCCTTGGCCAGCGCCGACCCTGCCCTGCGCGGCCACGAGCCCCTGCTCCAAGTGGAGGTGGGCTCCCTCAGGGGCCGCCAACTCAAAAACTATGAAGACCAAGTCGATGCCTTGATGTGCGCCTACATCGCCCTCTACGGCTTTCGCTGGGGATCCCAGCGCTGCCACAGCTTCGGAAGTCTGCAAGAAGGGCACATCTTCACACCCCTACCCCCGTCATTGCCAACGCCTCCCGACCCTTATCTTCGTTGAGTCAACACACCATGGCTTACGCCACGCTGCGCGAATAGATAGAGTACGCGCTTTACGCTTCACCGACTTGTTGGTACAGAGGTCTCAGCGTGCTGCCACCGTGCAACCCACGGCGGGAAACTCTCCAGAGATTGAACTGGTTCTTCTCAATTGCAGCACGAACGGCTTTCATCCCGACACGGATTGGCTCTTGAGTCAACACAATTCACCCATACACTGCGGGGCTTCCCGCGGATTCAGCTCAACCGGAGGGAAAACTGGGCTCTTGCTAGCCTCGAATCACCTCTTGGCGGCATGATTAAGAGAAGGGGATCCTGCTGTCAAAGGGAAGGGAAACAAATGAACGTACAACTGGGCCGCAACCGGCAGGCAAGACGCGCTTACGGGCTGGATGAGATTGCTCTGGTGCCGGGCAGGCGAACTCTGGATCCCAGTTTGGTGGACACCCACTTCACCTTGGGAGGGATCCAACGGCCCATCCCCATCATTGCCAGCGCCATGGACGGCGTGGTGGATGTCAAGATGGCGATTTTGCTCTCCAAGCTGGGGGCGATGGGCGTGCTGAACCTGGACGGGATCCAAACCCGCTACGCGGATCCCGACGAGGTGCTGGATCAGATTGCTGCGGTCGGCAAAGACGAGTTCGTCCCCCTGATGCAGCGCCTTTATAGTGAACCCGTCAAGCCGGAGCTCATTCAAGAGCGCATCCGCCAGATCAAAGCCGCCGGCGCCATTGCCGCCGCTAGCTGTGTGCCCGCCCATGCTACCCAATACGGCCCCCTAGTGGCGGAAGCAGGCGGGGATCTGTTTTTCGTCCAGGCCACCGTGGTTTCCGTCCATCACAAAGTGCCTGAGGGTATGCAAAAGCTGGATCTGGCCGCCTTCTGCCGCTCCATGACCATTCCCGTGGTGCTGGGCAACTGCGTCACCTATGACGTCGCCCTGGAGCTGATGCAGGCCGGAGCGGCTGGAGTGCTGGTGGGTATTGGCCCCGGTGCTGCCTGCACCTCCCGCGGCGTGCTAGGAGTAGGGGTGCCCCAGGCTAGCGCCATTGCTGACTGCGCTGCCGCCCGCGACCAGTTCTTGGCCGAAACCGGCACCTACGTTCCCATCATTGCCGACGGCGGCCTGGTGACCGGCGGCGATATCTGCAAAGCCATCGCCTGTGGGGCCGATGCTGTGATGATTGGATCACCCCTAGCCCGCGCCCAAGAGGCGCCCGGTCGCGGCTTTCACTGGGGCATGGCCACCCCCAGCCCGGTCTTGCCCCGCGGCACCCGCATCCGGGTGGGATCCACCGGCACCCTGGAAGAGATCTTGTGCGGCCCTGCCCGCCTGGATGATGGCACCCACAACCTCTGGGGCGCTCTGCGCACCAGCATGGCCACCCTGGGTGCCGCCAACCTCAAAGAAATGCACCAGGTGGAGATCTGCATCGCCCCTTCCCTTTTGACCGAGGGCAAGGTGTACCAGAAGGCGCAGAGCCTGGGCATGGGGAAATAGTCTCTCAGGAAATGCTAGACTCAGGGAGCCGAGGGGGCGGTTAGCTCAGCGGTAGAGCGCCTGCCTTACAAGCAGGATGTCACTGGTTCGAGTCCGGTACCGCCCATCCCCATTCAGGCTGGCAGCTTGGGATACACTCGCTAGCCAGGGCTGGATCCCTGAGGTAGAGTAATGAATGTGGAGCCTGGATCATCTACCACCGTTGGGTCTCGCATTGAGTCTGGCTCAAAAAGTGTGTAAAGTGGTAGACGACATCGACTGGGGCTGTACTATGTTCTTCTAAAGTCCGCAATTGTCAGGCTCGCTCACGAGTTAGACAGCTTGTTACTTTGAGAAGACACTGCTACAGCCAAGACAGGTGTGAGGACAAAGAAGAAGGAGAGAAACATGCCCGCGAAACACGCGAATCCCTGGAAAACGCTGCTGGCTGGCACCCTGGGTGCAGCGGCAGTCTTGACTCCTGGAGTGGCCTATGCCCAAGCTACAGGGCCTGTCACTTCGATCTCTGAGCTTTCCGATGTTCAGCCTACTGACTGGGCATTCCAGGCACTGCAATCGCTGGTCGAGCGCTACGGCTGTATTGCTGGCTACCCTGACCGCACCTTCCGCGGCAACCGGGCCATGACCCGCTATGAGTTTGCCGCCGGGATGAATGCCTGCTTGGATCGCATCAACGAGCTGATTGCCGCCGGCCTGGCCGACAAGGTTTCTAAGGAGGACTTGGCTACACTGCAGCGGCTGCAAGAGGAGTTTGCCGCCGAGCTGGCAGCCCTGCGGGGACGGGTCGAGGCAGCGGAGGCTGATATCAACGACCTGAAGGGCAAGGTCTTCAACCCAGTCACCAAGCTCAATGCCCAGGTGATCACTGCTAT
>NZ_JANSJN010000096.1:0-7382 GCF_047462555.1 Synechococcus sp. B60.1 | reverse complement strand
GAGGCTGATATCAACGACCTGAAGGGCAAGGTCTTCAACCCAGTCACCAAGCTCAATGCCCAGGTGATCACTGCTATCCTGGGCAGCGCCCTCACCGACGACCGGGTGGTCAACAACAGGGTGGTGGCCGAGAAGGATCAGGCGAACATGACCCTGCCCTATCGGGTGCGCTTGAACTTCGACGCTTCCTTTGTTGGTCGTGACCGTCTGCGCATTCGTCTGCAGGCTCGCGATGCGGTAACCACCTTCTTCGCAGGGGATCCGGGCGTTGGCTTCCAAGGGGGGGGTGGCGGCACCTTCACGCTGGCCCAGTTACTCTATCAGTTCCCTGCTTTCGACCGCGCTGCCACCATCTACGCTGGCATCACGGGCACGGGGGTGTCCAGTGTCCTGCAATACAGCGTCCCCTTCGATGCCCTCTCGGACTTTGCCGACCTCCCCAACTCCACGGGAGATGTGCCCAGTGGCACGCTGTTTGGCTTCCGCTATCGCCTCAGCGATCAGTTTCGTCTGGCCTACGCCTACAGCACCCGCGGCGGTCAGACCTTGGGCAGAGGTTTCGGTGACAGCGGTTTGACCGGTAACGACAGTGCTCACACGGTGGAGCTGGGCTTTCTGCCGACGGAAAATCTGGAGCTGTATTTGCAATTTGCTTCCACCTATCTGCAGGACGCTAGCCGCGGCCCCGGTTTCCTGGCTACCGGCAGCAGCCTTTTCCGCGGTCCGCTGCGCCGGAATGACGTCACCCCCTCGGCTCGGGTCAATGCCTTTACAGTGGCTGCTAACTGGGAGCTGAGCCCCCGCATTATCCTGTCCGGCTGGTTTACGGCGGGCAACGTTGACTATAACCTGCCCAATGTGGTGCCGGCTGGCACTATCGATCCCGGCGATGAAGACTTCAACGGGTTCTTGCTTGGTTTTGCCTTCCCGGATCTCTTCATTGAGGGTGCCAAGGGTGGTGTAGTCTTCGGTCAGCCGATTGTGACTACAGACAACGACGGGGTTTGGGATACTCGGCCCTTCATTGTGGATGTCTACTACAGCTTCCCAGTGAACGAGTACATTACCCTGACGCCCGCCGCCTACTTTGTGAGCAACCCCAATGGGGGCAGACCAGGGGACAACGACCCGACCATTGGTGTGGGCGCTCTGCGGGCAGTGTTCACCTTCTAATCCCTTGCTCTCCCGCCTAGGTTAAAAACAACGGAGGGATCCGCTGCGGCGGATCCCTTTTTTATGGAAAGTCTCCCAAGCCTTGCCCTGGAAGACATCGAGCAAGTTGGAGCGGGCGCCGGGAAGCTAGGGGTTACAAAAGGCGCACTGAGCCGGATCTGCCCAGGTCTCTGCCACAGGCTCGGTGTGGGTGTGGGAACAGCGGGCACAGCCATACACCCACGCCTTGGTTACAGGGGTGGGGGCACCACACTGGCCGCAGGGCAGCCCAGGCAGCGCACGGATGCGCCAGTAGCCGGGAGTGCCGCAGGCGGGGCAGAGGCTTTGGGCTTTGGCGATGAGGTTTTGGGTGGCTGCCGCAATCACCTGCAGGCGGGTTGGGTTGTACAGGGCCCGCATATCGGTTTCCAGGTGCAGCCCTCCCTGGCGGGCCAGCAGCTCTTCCACCACCTGCTTTAGGGTTGCTTCGTCTTGGATCCCTTTGTGGATAAGTTGGGGGTTTTCCGGCTGGTCGAGGGCGATCAGGCCGTGCTGTGGGAACCCCACCTGTCGGGCAAAGTCGAGCGCTTCTGCCCAGCTCTGCACCCAGCGGTGGCTGAAATTGGTTTGCACGCTTTCTGCATAGCCCACCAGCTCCAAGGGATCCGCGTCAGGTTCAAAAACCTTGAGCATGACCCACTCCTGGTTCCAAGGGATCCAGGGAAGCTGGGGGTGGGGGCCGAAAGATCCCTCGCTGGCCAAAAGCAAGGGGGCAGGACAAACTTGGCGGGCTCTCTCAATCTTTAGGCGTAGGGTGTGGATGGGATCCCCCGGTCGGGGCCGCTCCCGTGAGAAGGTGCCCAGTTGGTCGGTGTCGAGAGGTACCACTTGCACCTGGATCCCCAGGTGTTGGGCCAAGAGGGGGCCAATCACTTGCTCCTTGCGATGCAGGGTTGCCAAGTAGGCAACCCGACCTTTCCATTGCATAGACTCAGGCCCGACCCCGATCCGGCAAACGAAGTCTACAGCTTTATTGTTGGGCTCATCGGATGGCTCAAACCAGGGGACTGGGTTCTGCCGCCAAGCCCAACTGGGCGACGGCCTCGGCCAAAGCAGCCTCCCGGCTCTCTACAAACCGCTCTGCCGGCAAGGGCAAACGTAGGCTTTCCAAGCGCTGTCGGATCCGGCCCCTGGCCCCGACAATCCACACCTGCTTGCCGCGATCTAGAGCCTCACGAATGGCATTTTCTAGAGAAAGCGTCGCCGAAACCCCCAGCATCGGCACATCCGACAGATCCACCACCAAAGCTTGGCAAGAAGCCACCGCCTGGTGTTGGCGGGAAATGGCCTGGGAAACCCCGAAGATCATCGGGCCGCTCAGGTAAAACAGCAGCACCTGGCCGCGGCCCTGGCGCAGCAATTCCTTTTCCCGCGGCGTGAGATCCACCGCATCATCCGCATCGGTAATGGCTTTCACCTCTTCCGACTGCAGCTCGCTCAAGCGCTGGATGGTGAGCAAGTTGGCCACAAACACCCCCACTCCCACGGCAGCGATGAGATCCACGAACACCGTCATGAACATCACCCCGTACATGATGGCCGCCCCTTTGAGGGAGAGGCGGTGGGCCCGCTTCAGGAAGCTCCAGTCGAGGATATCCACCCCCACCTTAAAGGCGATCCCCGCCAGCACCGCCATCGGGATCCCTTGGGTGAGGGGAGCGGCAAACAGCACCACCATCAAGAGGATGAGGGCGCGGGTGATGCCCGCCAAGGGCGTACGTCCCCCCGTCTGGATGTTCACCACCGTGCCCATGGTCGCCCCTGCTCCCGGCAACCCCCCCAGGAAGCCGGAGACCAGGTTGGCGATCCCCTGCCCGATCAGCTCTTGGTCAGAGTCGTGGCGGGTGCGGGTGAGGTTGTCGGCAATCACCGCCGTCAAGAGGGTGTCGATGCAGCCCAGCATGCCCAGCACCACCCCGTCCAACACCAAGCTGGCCAAAGATGAAAAGGGCAACTGTGGCCATTGCACCTGGGGCAAGCCGGTGGGGATGGGGCCAATGCGCCGCAACTCCCAGTCAGCCATGAACCAGTTGGCCACCAGCGTTCCCAGCACCAGGGCCACCAACTGGGGCGGCACCGCCCGTCGCCAGGGCTTGGGATAGAAAAAGAGGATGGCCAGCGTCAGCAGCCCCAACCCCAGTTCCGGCACCTTGAGGTTAAGCAGGTAGGTCGGCAGGTTCTGCACCGACCCGATCACTCCCCCCTGGCTGGCGTGGCCCAACAGCGGCGGGATCTGCAGCAAAATCATGATCCAGCCAATTCCCGACATAAAGCCGGAGATGACGCTGTAGGGCATGAGGGTGATGTATTTGCCCAGCTTCAGGGATCCAAACAAAATTTGAAACAGGCCCCCCAGCATGACCACGGTAAAAGCTGGCCCCAACCCCTGATCCGGATAGCTGGCGGTAACCTTGGCAACCACCGCCGTCATCATCACCGTCATCGGCCCGGTGGGTTCGGAGATAAGGGTGGGGGTACCGCCGAACAGGGCGGCAAAAAAGCCCACACACACCGCCCCGTACAAACCTGCCACCGGCCCCGCCCCGGAAGCCATCCCAAAGGCCAGAGCCATCGGCAGCGAGACAATCGCCGTCGTCAGCCCGCCGAAGAGATCCCCACGCCAGTTTTCTAGGCTTAGCCGCCGCTGCCAATCCAGAAATCTCCTACCGCCGGCCTGCTCTTCTTTCGCTTGCTGCAGCATGCTCCACCGCTCTCGACACTATGTAGGTAGGCTACCATTGAGCGTTACCATAAAGACTAGACTAGAGAATAGATTTCTATCTATAAGTTTCTTCAGGGATCCCCTTTCGGCGCCGAGTTTGGGAAACTCTCTCTGCCAAGCAGAGCTGCCTGCCGACAGCCACTCTACCCCAGAATGGTAGACTGGAAACACCTGGATTTTGGGTTACTGCCCTAGGTTGCCGACTGTTGGCGGGCAACAACCTTCTGACCTTGCACCCTGCCCGCGCCCAAGTCCACCGGGATCCCTCACCTCTACCTCCATCCCATGAGCGACAACGAATTGACCGCGCGCATCATCTCCACCGACTTGCAGCGGGAGATGACGCAGTCCTACCTGGAATACGCCATGAGCGTGATTGTCGGGAGGGCTCTGCCAGACGCGCGGGATGGCTTGAAGCCGGTGCATCGCCGCATCCTCTACGCCATGCACGAGCTGGGCCTGACGGCGGATCGGCCTTTTCGCAAGTGCGCCCGCGTTGTCGGGGATGTGATTGGGAAATACCATCCCCATGGGGATCAGGCGGTTTACGAAGCGCTGGTGCGCATGGCCCAGGACTTCTCCATGCGGGAGCGCCTGGTGGACGGGCACGGCAACTTCGGCTCCATCGACAACGACCCGCCGGCGGCCATGCGCTACACCGAGTGCCGCCTCACCGCCTTTGCCCAGGAAGCCCTGCTGCAGGATATCGACGCCAACACCGTTGACTTCATCGACAACTACGACGGATCCCAGCAAGAGCCGCTGGTGCTGCCGGCGCGGATCCCGCAGTTGCTCTTGAACGGCTCTTCCGGGATTGCTGTGGGCATGGCCACCAACATCCCGCCCCACAATCTGGGAGAGCTGGTGGACGGCCTGATTGCCCTCATCCACAACCCCAACCTGACCAGCCTGGAGTTAATGCAATGGATCCCGGCCCCCGATTTCCCCACCGGCGGGCTGATCATGGGCCAGGAGGGCATCCGCGAAGCCTATACCACCGGGCGCGGCTCCATCACCCTGCGGGGGGTGACCACCATCGAGACCATTGAGCAGCGGGGCCGACCGGCGCGGGACGCCATCGTGATCACCGAGCTGCCCTACCAGACCAACAAGGCAGCCATGATTGAAAAAATTGCCGAGTTGGTCAATGAGAAAAAACTGGAGGGCATTGCCGACATCCGTGACGAGAGCGACCGCAGCGGCATGCGGGTAGTCATTGAGCTGAAGCGGGATGCCCAACCGCAGGTGGTGCTCAACAACCTCTACAAGCAAACCCCCCTGCAGAGCAACTTCGGGGTCAACATGCTGGCCATCCTCAACGGCGAGCCGCGCACCCTGACCTTGCGGGATGCCCTGCAGGCTTTCTTGGATTTTCGGGCAGAGGTGATCGAGCGGCGCACCCGCTACGAGCTACAAAAGGCGGAGGAGCGGGATCACCTGTTGCAGGGGTACCTGGTGGCTTTGGGGCAGTTGGATCGGGTGATTGCCCTTATCCGCGGAGCTGCTGATACTGCCACAGCCCGCGCTGAGCTGCAGAGCCAACTGGGGCTAAGCGAAGCGCAGGCCGATGGCATCCTACAAATGCAACTGCGCCGCCTTACCGCCCTGGAAGCGGAGAAAATCCAGGCCGAACACGAGGACTTGCTGCGGCAAATTGCCGATTTGCGGGACATTCTGACTCGGCGGGAACGGGTGATGCAAATTATCTGCGAAGAGCTGCAGCAGCTTAAAGCCCGCTTTGGGAGTCCGCGCCGCTCCCGCCTCTGCCTCGAGGACGGTGAGCTGGAGGTCGCCGATCTCATCGAGAACCGCGAGACGGTTATCTTTCTCACGGAGCAGGGCTACATCAAGCGCACGGACATCGAAGAGTTTCAGGTGCAGGGGCGGGCCACCCGTGGCAAGGCTGGCACCCGCATCAAAGACGACGATGCCATTGAACAGTTTTTTGCCTGTCGCAGCCACGACACCATCCTCTTTTTCACAGATCGGGGGATGGTCTATACTCTGCCTGCCTACCAGATCCCTCAAGGGAGCCGCACCGCCCGTGGCAGCGCCATCGTCCAGTTGCTGCCCCTGAGCCGGGAAGAGCGGGTTACCTCGATGGTGCCCGTGAGCAAGTTCAGCGACGACGAATACTTGGTGATGCTCACCCGTGGGGGGTACATCAAAAAAACGGCCCTCAGCGCCTTTGCTAACGTCCGCTCCAACGGCCTAATTGCCATTTCTCTGGAGGAAAACGATGAGCTGCGCTGGGTGCGCCGCGCCCGCTCCAGCGACGATGTAGTGATGGCAACCCGCCAAGGCATGTCCATTCGCTTCCGTGCCGACGACGAGCAACTGCGTCCCTTAGGGCGGCCTGCTCGCGGCGTGCGGGCCATCACCCTCAACCCCGGTGACGACATCGTCAGTATGGACATCATTTTCGCCGAGTCGGTGATGGCCGCTGAGCGAGAGGGGGAGGGGCTGGCCAACCCCTGGGTGTTGGTGATCACCAAAGAAGGGCGGGGCAAGCGCTCGGCCATCGACCACTTCCGCCAGCAAAACCGGGGTGGCAAGGGGGTGATCGCCACCAAGTTCCGCCAGGAGTCGGATGAGCTGGCTGCCCTGCGCATCGTCAATGCCGAGGACGAGATCCTGTTGGTAACCGCCAGAGGCATTGTCATGCGCCAGTTGGCCAAGGCCATCCCCACTCAGTCTCGTGAGGCAACAGGGGTGCTGGTGCAGCGCCTGGATCCCGAAGACAGCATTGTAGGAGTGACGGTGGTGCCCGCTTCGTTTATCGGGGATCCGGCAGAAGCTGAAGAGGAGCCGGCAGATGGGCTCCCCAGGCCGACAGTTGATCCCTGAGGTACGGCATTTGCCGCTTGGGAAGGGTGGGATCCCGTACCGAAGGCAGCAAGGCGCAGGTGCTAAGTTGGGCATAGCCCAAATTGCGGGAGCGGTGAGAGCCTGAGGGATCAGGCAGGCCGTCCAGTTGGGCTTTACCTGCTGTGTTTGGGGAGCTTGGTAACTCCATGTCCAGCCCAATCAACTTCATTCCTGGCTTTGAGGCTGTGCCAACGCCTAGCCCCAACAACCGGCTCTGGCAATACCTGCAGTCGCAGGATCCCAGCGTTTTTCAGGATATTGCCCGCAATTCTTCCCCAGAGGTGCTGGAGATCCTGGGCTATAACATCCGCAGCCTGCTGGGCAGTTTGCCGTCCGACCAATTTGGCGTTCAAATCGTCACCAACCGCGAGAGTTTGGCAAAGATGCTCTCGGGTGCCATGATGGGGGGCTATTTTCTGCGGGTGATGGAGCAGCGCCTGGCCCTGGAGCAGTCTTTGGGCAACTCATCCGCCGCTGTCCCCTCTTCCCAACCGCCAACACCGGATCAACCTCCAACAGCGGAGGGAGGCAGCGCCCAGTAGCTCCGGGCTCAGCCTTGCGGGCCTGAAACCAAGTTCAA
>NZ_JANSJN010000095.1:0-10888 GCF_047462555.1 Synechococcus sp. B60.1 | reverse complement strand
CACCCCCAGCCCCTCTCCCTCAGGGAGAGGGGAGCTAGGACTTGACGTTGCGAGCGGCTTCGTCAGTTATATTCCAGTCGCCATAGCTTTTCTGGGAAGTGCTCCCCTCAGCCCAAAGTCTTTCCGGTGTAGTTTTCAATGCAGCGCAAGAACAGCTCCACGCCAATGCCGAGAGCAGCTTCATCAAAGTCAAAGCGGGGATGGTGATGGGGATAATCTAGTCCTTTGGCAGGGTTGGCGGATCCCAGGAAAAAGTAGCAGCCGGGCACCTCGTTGAGGAAAAACGAGACATCTTCCCCGCCCAGGGTCATCTCAGAAACGATCGCGGCTTCTGAACCAAACACCTGGCGGGCGGCTTGTTCTACCAGGGCTGCTATGGCAGGGTCATTGTGAACCGCCGGATAGCCCCGCTCGTACTGGAACTCGTAGGTGGCCCCGTAGGCTTGGCAAATGCCGGCCACGATTTCTTCAATACGCCTTGCCAGCAAATCCCGCACTTCCGGCTGAAAGCTGCGCACGGTGCCCCAAATCTCTGCCCTGGGAGCGATGACGTTGAAAGTATCGCCGGCCCGGAAGCGGCCCACCGTCACCACCGCCGGCTGCAGTGGATCCACGTTGCGGGAGACGATGGTCTGCAAAGCGCTCACAATGTGGGATCCGACCACAATGGCATCCACCGTCTGCTGGGGAAGAGCGGCATGGCCGCCCCGTCCAATGACCTCGATTTGAAAGCGATCGGCAAAGGCCATCGAGGGGCCACTTTTGACGCCAATGGTGCCCAGAGGACGGTTGTTCCACAGGTGTAAGCCGAGGATGGCTTCTACATCTGGGTTCTTCAGCACCCCCGCTTCCACCATTGGCTTGGCTCCGCCGGGACCTTCTTCAGCGGGCTGGAAAATGACTTTGACAGTGCCTCTGAGGCTTTGGCGCTGCTGCTGCAGCAGCTTGGCGGTGCCCAGGGCAATGGCCGTGTGGCCATCATGGCCGCAGGCGTGCATAACGTTGGGGATGGCGGAACGGTATTCGACTTCGTTGGCCTCGTGAATGGGTAGGGCATCCATGTCGGCCCGCAGCGCCAAAACCGGCCCTGGCTCTTCTCCTGCGATGGTGGCCACAATGCCGGTGTGGGCGATGCCGGTCTGGTGCGGGATCCCCCAACTTCTCAGGCGGTGGCTGATGTAGGCGGCAGTTTGCTTCTCTTGGAAACCCAGCTCTGGGTACTTATGCAAGTGGCGGCGCCAGGCCACCAACTCCGGCTGTAAGGCTTGAACGGCGGGGCGAAGGGCGGGAACTTCCATAAACGCCTAGACAAGAGTCAGTCTGGGGAAGAGCTTCCTTCCCAGTTGGTTTCCCAGAAGCTGTTTAGTTACATGTCGGTTTCATAGAGTATGGCAAAAATTTTGCCAGGGCTGTTTCTTCCTAGGCCCACCGGGATCCCGTTTCTGGCGGCAGATCTTGCCAGCGGCCCGGCCCCACGGCGCGCAACGCCTCCGGCAGGGAGATGGCTCCTGAGTAAAGGGCCTTGCCCAGAATGGCTCCGGCCAAACCCGGCAAGCTCAGCAGGGCAAGTAAGTCCGTCAGCGAGCCGATGCCCCCAGAGGCAATCACCGGCAGGCGGGAAACAGCCAGAACCTGCCGCAACTGCTCCAGGTTGGGGCCGGCCAGGGTGCCATCCCGGCCAATGTCGGTGTAGATGATCCCGGCAGCCCCTTGAGCTTGTACCCGTTGCACCAGTTCGGTGGCCGGCAGGGGGGTGGTGTTCAGCCAGCCGCGGGTAGCCACCTGCCCTTGGCGGGCGTCAATCCCCACCCAGATGCGTCCTGGCAAGGCCTGAGTCATCGCCTCTAGAGTGTTGGGATCCTCCACAGCGACAGTGCCGACGATCACCCGATCTACCCCCAAGTCCAGCAACTGCCGCGCCCGTTCGAGAGATCGGATCCCGCCCCCCACCTGCACCGGGATGGCCAGTTTGCGGACGATGTCTGCAATGATGGGCAAGTTAACCGGATCCCCGCTTTTGGCCCCGTCCAGGTCTACCACGTGCAGGCGAGGCGCCCCTTGGGCAGCCCAGATTTCTGCCTGCTGGATGGGGTCGGCGGCCACCTGTTCCGCCTGGGCGTAATCGCCTTGGTAAAGACGCACGGCGCGGCCCTGCAAAAGGTCGATGGCGGGGATCACCTCGAGAAAGACACTGGCGTGAGGCATGATGGGATCCCTGGAGAAGAGCTTTTCCAGTATCGCCCAGCGGGGATCCTGGACAAGGGCAGCGGATAGGAAAACCTTTGGGGCGACCATGAACGCGCGTCAACTGGCCCTCTTGGCTCTGCAGAAGATCGAGCGGCAAAACGCCTACGCCGACCTGGTGCTGGAGCACCTGTTGGCCCATAGCCGCCTGATCCCCGCCGACCGGCACCTGGTCAGCGAGCTGGTGTACGGCGTTACCCGCCGTCGCCGCACCCTCGATGCCCTGATCGACTGCTTTGCCCGCCGCTCTGCCCACCAGCAACCGCCCGACTTGCGGCTGATTCTGCACCTTGGCCTTTACCAACTGGCTTTTCTGGATCACATCCCCCCCAGCGCCGCCATCCATACCAGCGTGGAATTGGCCCGCCAGGTGGGCCTGGGATCCCTGACAGGGGTGGTGAACGGCATCTTGCGTGCCTACCAGCGGCAAGCGTTGGATGGGGCGGAAAAGGATCCCCTCAAGCCCTTACAGGACACGCTGCCCACGGATCCGATTCAGGCCTTGGGGATCCGGCACAGCTTTCCCGACTGGCTGGTGCGCCTCTGGTGGGAGCGCCTGGGGCCAGCCGAGACTGAGCAGTTGTGCGCCTGGTTCAACCGAGCGCCCCACCTGGATCTGCGGGTTAACCCGCTGCGGGCAGATGTGAACAAAGTCATTCAAGCCTTGGCAGAAGTGGGGATCCCCGCCTCACCCATCCCTGAGGTGCCGGGCGCCCTGCGGCTAGGGCGGCCTGCCGGCGATATTAGGGCCCTGCCGGGCTTTGCCCAGGGCTGGTGGAGTGTTCAGGATGCCAGCGCCCAGCAGGTGGTGCATTGGCTGGATCCGCAGCCAGGGGAACGGGTGATCGACTGCTGTGCCGCCCCCGGCGGCAAGACCACCCACATGGCCGAGCAGATGCAGGATCGCGGCGAGATCTGGGCCCTGGATCGCCATCCCCACCGCCTGCGGCGCCTAGAGGAAAATGTGCAGCGCTTAGGCTTGCACTCGATCCGTCCCCTGGCCATCGACCTGTTATCCCTGAGCGCCGCTGCCGAACCCCCTGCCCCCCTGCCCCCCTGGCAGAGCGCCGACCGGGTGTTGCTGGACGCTCCCTGCTCTGGCCTGGGAACCCTGCACCGCCATGCCGATGCCCGCTGGCGCCAAACCCCCGATCAGGTGCAGGAGCTGGCCCATCTGCAGGGTCGGCTGTTGCAGGTGGCAGCCCGTTGGCTCAAGCCGGGCGGACTGTTGGTGTACGCCACCTGCACCCTGCATCCTGCCGAAAACGAGGCGGTCATCCAGTCTTTTCTGAACCGGCATCCCCACTGGGCCGCCGAAGGGGATCCCCTGCTCATCTGGCCCCATCGCCAGGATCGGGATGGATTTTTTATCCAACGGCTGCGCCGCTGCGATTAAGCCTTCCCCGTTCTATCTCTCCTCTTCCTCCGCATGGCTTCTGAGCTGCTCACCAGCCCAAAAAACCCTTGGATCCGGCAGTTGCGGCAGTTGCACCGCAGCAAAGGCCGGCGGGAACAGGGCGCCTTCTTAATAGAAGGATCCCACCTCCTCGAAGAGGCGCTGGGGGTCGGCTGGCCTCTGCGAGCTGTCTGCTACACCTTCGATTGGGCCGAGCGTCATCCCCAGTTGTTGGCCAGCCTGCCCCAGCATCTGCGGCGGCAGGCCGTCAGCCTAGAAGTGATGGCGGCCCTCTCTACCACCGAGTCTCCGGAAGGGGTTGTAGCTGTGGCTGTTAGCCGGCAAATCGCCTCCCCTCCCCCAGAGGCGTTGCGCCTGGGCTTGGTGGTCGAAGCCCTGCAAGATCCAGGTAATTTGGGATCCCTGATCCGCGTCGTGGCGGCCACCGGAGCCGATGGCCTCTGGCTAAGCGCAGACAGCGTCGATCCGGAAAACCCCAAAGTCCTGCGGGCCTCCGCCGGCCAGTGGTTTCGCCGCCCGCCGCAAGTCTTGCCCGACCTGCCCACCTGGATCCAGGCCTGTCGTCGCCAAGGGATCCAAGTTTTGGCCGCCACCCTCTCCCCTCTGGCCACCTGCCATTGGGATCACGACCTCACCCGGCCAACCCTTTTTCTCTTGGGCAACGAAGGGGCTGGCCTAAAGGCATCCACCATCCAGCAGGCCGATGCCCAGGTGCGGATCCCGATGGCTGAGGGCGTCGAATCCCTCAACGTGGCCATGACAGGGGGATTGCTGCTCTACGAAGCTTTGCGCCAGCGGCGAGCCCAGTTGAGAGACACAGCTTGAAGAGCCGCCCTCGTTTCACAACTCCTCATCTGCAAAGATGGGGGCCTCAACCTCTTCCTGCTCTCCCTCCTCCATCCCCCCCGGTCGGCTGGCAGAAACCGTTACCCCTGCAGAAAGTTTTTCCCGCACAGCCGCTTCCACCTCCGCCAGGATCTCCGGCTTTTCTTTCAGGTAAACGACCAGATTGTCTCTCCCTTGGGCCACATTCTCCTCTTTGTAGCTGTACCAGGAACCGCGTCGTTTGAGAATGCCCATCTCCTCAGCCAAATCGACAATGCAGCCGATGTTGGAGATGCCCTGGCCGAAGATGATGTCAAATTCTGCCCGCCGGAAGGGGGGAGCAACTTTGTTTTTCACCACCTTGACCCGCGCTCGGATCCCGTATTCTTCAGCACCTTTTTTTAGAGTTTGCACGCGGCGAATATCCAGCCGCACCGACGCATAGAACTTGAGGGCATTGCCGCCGGTGGTGGTTTCCTGGGGGCCGTAGCCCATGCCGCCGATTTTGGAGCGCAACTGGTTAAGGAACAGAACAATTGATCCGGTTTTGCTGACGTTGCCGGCAATCTTGCGCAGTGCTTGGCTCATCAGGCGGGCCTGTAGTCCCATGTGGGCATCTCCCATATCCCCCTCGATCTCGGCGCGGGGAACCAGCGCTGCCACCGAGTCCACCACCACAATGTCCACAGCAGCAGATCGCACCAGTTGATCGACGATCTCCAAAGCTGCCTCCCCCGTGTCTGGCTGGGAGATGAGCAGATTCTGGATATCCACCCCCAAAGCTGCTGCATAAGTGGGATCCAGCGCGTGCTCGGCATCCACAAAGGCGGCTGTTCCCCCTCGTTTTTGCACCTCGGCAATGGCGTGCAGCGCAACCGAGGTTTTCCCAGAAGATTCCGGCCCGAAGACTTCGATGATTCGCCCCTTGGGGTAGCCACCGCCCATGGCCAAGTCGAGGGTGATAGCGCCGCTGGGTATGGTCTCCACCCGCATCTGGGCCGCATCTCCCAAGCGCATGATCGCCCCTTTGCCGAAATTGCGCTCGATCTGGCCCAACACCTGATCCAGAGCTTTGCGTTTCTCCGACTTCAACTTGTCCAAGTCGTCTCCATTGTTCACGGCAGAAGCTTTGCTTCGGGTCATGGCCAGCACCCTCCCCCAGGAGTTGCGGTGGAAAATCGAGCCTGCATTCTAACATTGTCGCCTTGTTGCCCTCAGCGGATCCCTTTATCTCCCTCCAAATTGGAGTCAGCTCGTACCTTGCCTCAGTTCCCAGCTCCCCTCTCCCTCAGGGAGAGGGGCTGGGGGTGAGGGTCGCAGAATAGGTAGAGTGAGCTAGAAAGACCAGTTCAGGAATACCGCCGTGCTCATGACCCTGGTGTTGCAATCCCCCGGTCCAATTGTGTTCACCTGGGGCCCCTTCAGCCTGCGTTGGTATGGCCTGCTGATCGGCTTAGCCATGGTGCTGGGCTTGCTCCTGGCCCGCCACCTGGCGGCACGGCGCGGTCTTCCCCCCAATTCCATGTCTGATCTGCTGCTGTGGCTGGTGGTGGGATCCCTGCCCCTCGCCCGTTTTTACTACGTGGCTTTTGAGTGGGAGCGATATCGAGATGGCCCTTGGTGGAAAGTCCTGGCCCTCTGGCAGGGGGGGATGGCCATCCATGGCGCTTTGCTGGGGGGCAGTGCGGCACTTTACCTATTTGCCCGCCGGCAGCGGCTGAACTTCTGGCTGCTGGCCGATTGCATCGTTCCTTCCCTCAGCCTTGGCCAGAGCATCGGTCGCTGGGGCAACTTCTTCAACAACGAGGCCTATGGAGAGGTTTTGCCTCCGGATAGTTCTCTGTGGATCCAGCTACAGCTCCCCGACGGATCCCGTGTGCATCCCACTTTTCTGTACGAGTCCCTCTGGAACTTGGGCCTCTTCGGGATCCTGCTCTTTTTGAGCTATCGGCGTCAGCCTCCGCCTGGTAGCCTCCTGGGTCTCTACCTGCTGGGGTATAGCCTTGGACGCTTCTGGATCGAGGGGCTGCGCACCGACAGCCTCATGCTGGGGTCCTTGCGAGTGGCCCAGGGAGTGAGCCTGTTGCTCATCGGAGCTGGCTTGGCCGTGATGCTGACCGCCCAAAGACGTGCTTCTGCTCACCTAAGCCCAGTGAGGCCCTCACCTGATCTCTCGACAGGGATCCCCACCCCTGAGCACCCCTCGAAGGAGCCGTAAGCCATGGCGAGCGCACGAGATGAAGAGCTTTGGCAACAAGCTTCTCCTCTGGTGTTGCCCTCTGCCGCTGCCACCCAATCGCTGGCGGCCCTGGTAGCCCAGGCTGCCGTTCGCCTCCTTGACTCTTCAGGCCAGCAACACAACCCCCAGGGCAGGAGCAGGATAAACTCCCCTCCCGGCCTAGTGATCCTTCTAGAAGGGAACCTGGGCAGCGGCAAAACCACCTTTGTACAGGGCCTAGGCCAGGGCTTGGGGATCCCTGAACCCATCGACAGCCCCACCTTCGTGCTGCTCCAGGAATACCACACCGGACAGATCCCTCTTTTTCATTGCGATCTCTACCGTCTGGGATCCCCCTCTGGCGGAGCCGAGTCCTCAGCTCTCGACGATCTGGGGCTGGAAGAACTTTGGAGCCAAGCTGGGATCACCGCCATCGAATGGCCTCAGTACCTGCCCTACTTGCCAGCAACCTACCTCTGGCTGCGCCTAGAACCCGATCCTCAGGCAGAGGGATCCCGCCTGCTGTACGCCAAGGGCAGGGGATCCCAGCTCGCCCACCTTTGGCAGCAAGTGCTCTCTCAATTGAGTTAGCAAAACATTCAAAAAAAGAGCGAATTTCTATCCATAAAGTATAGTCACTCGCAACTAGGGTAAGCTGCCCAAGTGGTGACAAAAGTTTTCTAGATCTTTGTAGTCAAAGGTTCGATACTTGGATATATTATCGTTGTTAAGATAGAATATCTACTCTAGGAGAGACTTTCGCAGATCTTCGCTGGTTGACCAGGACAGTAGCAGTACTAAGTCAACCAATTCGAAAATATAGACTCCTAAACTACCGATGATCAAACTACTATCAGTTTTTCATCTCCTCTCTGCTCCGGCAAGGAAATAACTTGACAAACAACTGGATTACAGATCACACCATTTTATATAAGACTTTATCCCGCTTTGCGGCCAGATTCATAAGCATAGTTAGTTAGCAAAGCAGAGGTTGACTTTCGATCACAGTTAAGACCTAAAATTGCTAATTCGTATTGTTCCCATCTCCTTGCTATAAGTGCAAACAAGGGCATTTTTCTTGCTAGAGGTACTATTTTGAATCTTCTTGTCAATTCGGGAAAAGACCCCCGATTTTCTCCTAAAATCTAGATCCGGCAAGGCTAGGCTGGTGATGGCTCACTCCAAGGGATTGCGCACAAAGCTTTACATTTTCGGCCAGCCAGGGAACCCCAGAAAATCAGGTAGTCCAGCGGCTCGTAGGGGAGAGACCCTCCGAAGACCTTTATTCATTGTTTGACGGTAGCATCCAAAGAGTACACCCGTAGGCTGTCTTTTTTGAGGTTCAGCAGAGGCAGCCACAACCGTTCTAGCTTGTCTTTCAGCTTGGCAGTGTCCAGCGGGCATTCAAACACCGAGTCCTACCCCTACTGGCAGCACTGCTCCAAGCACTTAGCCAGTCCCTGCCTACGTGTGTTATAGTACGGCGGTGCTGTGACTGGATTACTGCCTACAACTACGAGAGCCATAAGCGGAGGATAAGTTATGGGCGACCTAAAAGCTGAAACTTTAGAGCCTCGCGTTCTCCTCAGTTGGCCAATACCGCCGGATTATATCCCACCTCCCATTTTCTCTAGCCGACAAGTAACTTTGTGCCCAGAAGAAATTGCAAAAGGCCTTGGCTTTAGCTATATTACTACCTCCGAAGACTTAGTTGAGTCCCCCTTAGGAGACTATGATATTTACGAGTTTGCGCAGGAATCAAATCGTATTAAAGATAAAGATTTTGATTTGGTTATTGTCTGGTCATCCGTCTTTAGCTCGAGAGTTTTAGGCACTAAGAAATTCGGCTGTCCAACTGTTTTGTTGGCTGGAGATACCCATCACGGGAGACTACTTGGAAGTAGTATTCAGCTTACGGAGCATTATCTCTCAAATTTTTTAAGCTATTGCAGACAAGAAGATTTTGATTATGTGGTGACCCCTCATAATCGCCATCACTTGCACTGGTTTGCTGCAACAGGTTTCAAGAATGTAGCATGGCTACCTCTCATATCTATGCGTACCATTGCTCATGAATGGATAGAAAATAAAGAGAAAAAGGTTGCTTTCCTAGGTCATCTGAGCCCGATTCATCCGAGACGCTGTTTCCTAGTCGGTGCTCTAAAGCAGCTTGAATTACCCTTGGTTGTCAAACAAGGGTCTAGAGAGGAAGCAGCCCATCTTTTTGCTCACTCTTTAATCTCCTTAAATTGTAGCTTAAATGGCGACATTAACTTTAGGAATTTTGAGATTATTTCTGCAGGAGGTTTTTTGCTCACAGATCGCCTTTCATTTGCTTCTGGTTTTGATGAGTATTTGGTTCCTGGCCTGTATTGTGATGTTTACAGCTCTCTCTCAGAGCTGATAGAGAAGATCAAGTTTTACCTGGAGAACCACGAGCTGGCTATAGAGATGGCTAAGCGAGCCCACGAAAAGTTTTTTTCAGAATGGCATCCTAAGTACAGAGTAGCTAACCTAATGGACTGGGTATTTAAGGGGGAATTGCCAGATTTTTACAAGGGGAAATCTGAGATTCGCTTTTTTATGAGCACTTCTCACAGCGATCTTATAGATACGAGGCTGGCCATCTATGAGCAAGTTCAGGATCTACATCAGTTTCAAGAGCAGCTAAAAGTTCTTGTCAGCCAAAGCTGTCCTCCGGTAATTGTGGCAGATTTGCTAGACTTGCCAAGGTTACAACTTTACGTCGAGTCTGGCTTCGCTATCTCCGATCTGCCAAACGACGAAAGAATCTTAGCTCGTATACAGGTGATGGATAGTGATTGCTGCTTTAAAGAGAAATGGGATGTTTTGATTATCAAGAGAAATGACCAACTGACAAGCTATGGATCTGCCTTCATCTCTAAGTTTGTTTTTATTTTAGGAAATAAAAACGAGATAGTGTTTTCTAATATGATAAAGCCAAGGTCAACTTAGCAGCTAATCCGTCTGGAAGTAATGATGACCGAACAATATGGACAATTTGCGTGCTCAAGTCAAAGTAAATAAACCGTGAAATCTTGATTTGCCAGAGTGCCGCCATAGAATGCGTCCTGGCTAATTTAAAGCAGTTTTATGAGATTTTCTCGACTTTGTGCCGCAACTCATTGTGTTTAAGAGTAGATGGGCATGACTTGAATCATTTTTCTGAACAACTTTACCTCGTAACAACCACATTAAGATGATTAAGATGATTGCAACATTGCAGACGGAATCTTTGGAAAATTCTAGCGATGAAGGTAGTCAAGATAGGACGAAAAGGCAATCTCAAGCCAAATCAAACAGCAATACTTCAGCACCATCTTTGCTAAAAAGATGAATCCCCCCTTCCTGAGCAATAGCTACGCCATCTCCTTCTTGCAAGGGCAGCCCGTTCAGAGTCGCATTGCCCCGAGCTACCTGCAGCCATGCGTAGCGCTTCTCATCCAAGCGTTGGCTGATGGCGTGTCCTGGCTCAATCAACGCCGCATAGAGATTCACGTCCTGATGCACAACCACGGATCCCTGGCGCCCATCCCGAGAGGCAATCAAACAAAACTCATTGGGATGCTCTGCCAAACCCGTCGCTTTTTGTTCATAACTGGGCTCCAAGCCCTCCTGCTCCGGCAAAATCCAGATTTGCAGCAGATGCACCTCCGCCTCCGATGAGGGGTTGTACTCGCTGTGCTGGATCCCTGTGCCTGCCGTCATTCGCTGAATTTCGCCAGGACGAATCCCTGATCTCGTGCCCAGGCTATCCCTGTGCTCGAGGATCCCTTCCAAAACATACGTAGTGATTTCCATGTCTCGATGTCGATGGGTCGAGAAGCCGGCGGAGGGTCTAATCCGGTCATCGTTAATTACTCGCAAGGTGCGAAAGCCCGCGTAGTGAGGGTCATAGTACTCCCCCAAGGAAAAGGAGTGATAGGTATCCAGCCAACTGAGCCGGACGTGCCCCCTCTCTTCCCCCTTACGCAAAGTCAGCATTGCATCCTCTCCAAAGCCCAGCCTTTGAGACCATGCTAATAGTCGAAGCCTAAGAATGTCTACACACAAACAGTTTTAGTCGCTATTTTCCCCACAGGGGAGCCGTCGGGGGGGATTTTGGTGTGGGGTATTGACATGTGGGTTGGGGTGGGGGTAGGGTAGTAAAGCGCCAATGAGGC
>NZ_JANSJN010000094.1:0-10933 GCF_047462555.1 Synechococcus sp. B60.1 | reverse complement strand
GTATGTGAGGTGGGATGGGGGTCAGTGGTTCATCTCTGAATAATCGGCTCTCAGCAGCGCTGCTGAGAGAACAATATGAACCAGAGCCAATAACTCCAGCAAATAGAGTGAAATGGTAAATGCATCTGGATTGTTCAAAAGACTGAACACCGAATTAATGAGAAGAACCCCTGTAGAAGCAAAAAGTACTACATCCTGCTGCGATCTTGAATGCAAAACATCGTTAGAAGCGAGGGAGAAAGAAGCGACGAGCGTGATAAGCACGCATAATACGCCAATTGCAACTGTGAACAGTCGCATTGGGGAATGCTCTGTGTCATATATTACAAACATCACAAATGCATTAACAAGGCAGATTAGTGCCACCGAAAGCAGGAAGAGTCTAAACCTTCTCGGTGCGTCGCTTCTGCTAAGCAGCGAGAGTAGCAAAGCGATGAAACTCAGAGCAGACGCTGGCGTGTCCATCTACTCACCACCGTGTATCGTGCCCAGATTGACAATCTCCACTAAGCTGCTTGCCTCTACCAAGTTCTCTTATGAGAATGAAGATGTAAAGCAAGAGCGTTGACACACCAACAACTATCAATAAAAACCTTATAATGTCTATAAATTGGGCTATAGGCGTTCCTGGATAGGCGATCTGGACACCTCTTGCGAAGAATCCAGCGAAAAAGAACCCTATACCTACCCACATAAGCCTTCTCATGGTAAACCTATCCAGCCTCACTGGCTCATACTCCCTGACAATACCTGCAGTAGCCGTAGTATACCTAATTATCAAGCGTATGCTCAGCACGCGCCCAGTAGGTACAATACTGCCATGAGACGCTTTCTATCGCTGAGCCTTGCGCTGTGGCTGATGTGGGCGTGGGCGGACGCGCCCGCGTGGATCAGCCGCGCCGAAACCATCACCCCGACCGACCTGCGCGCCCACTTGGAGTTCATCGCCTCCGACGAGCTGGAAGGGCGCGACACCCCCTCGCGCGGACTGGAGTTGGCGGGGATGTATATCGTGTCGCACCTGCAGCGCTGGGGGGTGAAACCCGCAGGCGAGAACGGAACTTACTACCAGACGCTGCGCTTCCGCACCGACGCCATCAATCCCGCCGAGACGCGCATTCGGATTGGCGGGCAGAGCTTCGAGTACGGGGTGGGCTTTGTGGCGCGCCCTGTGGCGTTGAACGCAACCGCGCCGCTGGTCTATGTCGGCAACGGCTGGTCGAACCCCGACAAGGGCATCGACCCCTACGCGGGGCTGGAGGTGCAGGGCAAGGTGCTGGTGGTGCAGGCAGGCTACCCGAAGGAGGTCATCGAGCAGGGGCTGGACGCCGCGCAGACCGCTGGCTGGCGCTCGCCCGAACAGAACGCCGAAGAGAAGGGCGCGCTGGCAATCCTGCGCATCGACCCGTCGGACATGGAGCGCATCGAGCGGATTGCCCGCGCGTGGAGCCAGCGACGCACGCTGGAAGGTTTAGATCGCGCGAGTCGGGTTCCCGTGATTGTCGCCTCCGCGCCGATGCTGGACGCGCTGTTTGCGGGCGAGCGGGTTTCCGCTGCCGAACTGATTCGGCGGGCGAACGACAACGACCCCGCGCCATCCTTTGCGCTCAGCCCCAACAAGCAGATGAGTATCACGCTCAGCGTGCAGACGCGCACGGAGACGGCACGCAGCGTAATCGGCGTCGTGGAAGGCTCCGACCCTGTGCTAAAGCGCGAGTATGTCTCCATCGGGGCGCACTTAGACCATGTGGGCGTCGCGGCGCGGGGCGAGGATCGCATCTTCAACGGCGCGGACGACAACGGCTCTGGCTCGGTTGCGCTGCTGGAGATTGCCGAAGCGTTCGCCACAGGACCGCGCCCGAAGCGCTCTATCCTGCTGCTCTGGTACGCGGGCGAGGAGCGGGGACTGCTCGGCTCGCGCCTGTTTGTGGAGCGACCGACCGTGCCGCTGGAGAACATCGTCGTGAACCTCAACATGGACATGGTGGGGCGCAGCAAGCACGCGGGCGACACGAACCCGCGCAACCGCGACCTGTCGGGACCGAACGAGGTCTATGTGATTGGACCGAATGTCGCCAGCCCCGACATCGGCGCGGTACTCAAGCGCGTGAACGACCAGTACCTGCGGATGGAGCTGAACCCGATGTACGACTCGCTGAGCCACCCCGAGCAGCTCTTTTTCCGCAGCGACCACTACAGCTTCGTCAGCAAGGGCATCCCTGCGGTCTTCTTCTTTTCGGGGTTGCACGCGGACTATCACCAAGTGACGGACTCGGTGGAGAAGATCGACTTCGAGAAGATGGCGCGGGTGGCGCGCACGGTGTTTGGGCTGGCGTGGGAGCTGGCGGACGCGCCAGAGCGACCCGCGCGGGTGAACCTTGAGGCGTTGCGACGGCGATGAAACCGAGCGCAGAGACGATGGCGCAGGCTGCCGAGGCGCTGCAGGACGCGCTTCGGCGGCTACATATCCCCTTCGACGCGGCGCAGTTCCAGTGGCAGGGGATAGTGCCCGTGGCGTACAAGGAGCATACGGGCGACGCACGCGGCATGGGCTGGCGCGGGATTACACGCTACAGCCTCGGGCGCCCGCCGTACATCGAGGCGGGATTCGCACTGCGCTACTTTGAAATCGCGCCCGATGGCTACTCCAGCTTGGAGAAACACGCGCATGTGCATCTGGTGGTGGTGGTGCGGGGGCGCGGGCGCGCGTTGGTGGGCGAGCGCGTGTTCGAACTCCAGCCGCTGGATATTGTGTATGTGCCGCCGCTTGTGCCACACCGCTGGGTGAACCCCTACAGCGAGCCGTTCGGGTTCCTTTGCACCGTAGACGCCGAGCGCGACAAGCCGCAGCCCGTCTCCGGTGCGGAGTGGGACGCGCTGCGGGCGAACCCTGAGACCGCGCCGTATGTGTTTTAGGGGCGGTTGATGCGCAGCGGCTCCTCGCCTTTGCGCAGCCAGCCGCGCTGTCGGGCGAGCGCCTCACGCCCCAAGTCGGTCTGCACGCGCTTCAGCTCCGCTTCTAAGGCGCGCTCTTCTGCGTGCAGGTGCGCCAGCCTCTGCTCCAGCTGGGCGTTCTCGGCGCGCAGCGTGCGCCAGTGGGCGAAATGCTCGGCTGTGCGCGGGGTCATCCCAATCAGTAGCCCAACCGCAATCAACCAGAGCGCAAGGCTCCAGATTCCGTGAAACCTCCTTGTTCGTGCCATCTCTCCGCTCCGTTGCGCTAACTATACCACAGGCTGTACCCGATTCCTGCTGGTTTTACAAGCGATTGGACAGAAAATGTGGGGTTATTCGGCGGGATTAAGCCCCAAATGGCGCACGCAGAGTTCCAGGAACTCGCACCCCGCGCAGTGGGGAATCCAGCGCGGCGCAAGCGTGTCCCAGTCCTCGTCCAGAATCTGCGCAACCAGCGCGTCGAGCAGCTCGCGGAACTCGGCGAGCGCGTCGGCGTCCAGCGGCACGGCGACCTTTTTGTTGGGGCGCAGGGCGTAGATCGCAATCCACAGCGGGCGGTCGGGGTAAATCTCCTGCAGCAGCAAGGCATAGCAGTGCAGCGCGAGGTCGTTGCGCACCTGCTCTTCGTCGACCTCGGCGCGCCCGCTTTTGTAGTCGATAATCTCCAGCGTGCCGTCGGGGTGTTCGTCGACGCGATCGATGCGCCCCGTGAGGATGTAGCGTCCCATATCGCGCCGTAGTGTCCGCTCCGTGAACAGCACGACCGCTTCGGTAGGCTGCGCGGCTTGCGCTTCATAGTATTGGCTTGCCAGCGCGTGCCCGTGCTGCTTGAACGCTTCGCTCTGCTGCGCCGATTCGAAGCCCGCGTCGCTCCAGAGGCGCTCCAGCGCGTGGCGGAACTCGTCGGGCGAGAGTTTCTCCGCGCCGCCTGCGGTGTGAAAAAACTCCAGTGCGCGGTGCAGGTTCGCGCCGAACGCGAAGGCTGGGTTCGGACGGCGCATCAGCTGCCCGTAGGGGGTCATGTACGCCCAGTGGTACTTGACGCGGCAGGTGAGGTAGGTTGTGAGCTTGGTGGGGCTGAAGGTCGGCTTACGCATGCGTGCGCTCCAGCGTGTGCAGGCGCAGTGCGCCCGTGTTCGCAAGGGTGAACAGCAGCTCCACTTCCGACAGGGTGAACTCGCGCGGGGTGGTCGTGAGCAGCAGAATCGTGCCCAGTGTGCGCTCGGCGACCTGCAGCGGCGCAGCCAGCGCGGAGGCGAACCCGCCGGGCAGTGGCTCCTTGAGGTTCTGCGGGTGCTGTTCCAAGTCGGGCGCAGCAATCGGCGCGTTGAAGGCGTAGACCCAGCCAGGCAGGCTGTATTGCGCGTCGGGGCTGTGCGCCAGCAGCGTCTCGCTGAGCGGCTCGACATACACGGGCGCAAGTCGGTCAGGCTCGCGGCGGCTGGGCAGGTACACGACGGTGTAGTCGTGCGGGATGAGTTCGTGCGCCGTGCGGCACAGCAGGCGCAGCACTTCGCGCAGGCTCTGCGTCTCGCCCAGCTGGAGCGACAGGTCGTACAGCTTCGCCATGTGCTGGGCGCGCTGGGCGGTCTGCTCGTACAGCAGCGCGTTGGAGAGCGTGAGCGCGATGTGCCCCAGCAGGGGGGGCAGCCACTCCAGCGCGTCGGGCGCGTCGGCGGGCAGGGCGACCGCGAGCAGTCCCAGCGGCTGCTCGGCGAGCGCGAGCGCGTAGGCGCGGTAGCGTCGCCCGCCCCAGACGGTCTCCACAGGCGCGTCCGTCCAGCTTGGGGGCAACTCGTCGGGCGCAATCTGTTCGGGCAGGGCGTCCCCGCCGTACTGGGTCGCCAGCAGCAGCGCACGGCGGTTCTCGTCGTAGAGCCACACGCCGCCGCCTTCGGGCGCGACCTTGCGCATCAGCGATTCGACGGTCTCCAGCGCGTGCGGCAGGCTCAAGTCCGCGCCGAGTCGCTTCGGCAGGCGGCTGAGCCACCCCAGCGCGCGCTCGCGCTGCTCCAGTTGGGTCTGCGCATGCTGCAGGCGCAGCAGCAGCTCGATAGGGGTGGCGATCTGCTCCAGCAGGTCAAGGTGCGCGTCGTCGAACGGCGTGGGGCGGTTCAGCAGGGCGAGCGCGCTTTTCGGCAGGCTCGGCAGCGGGATGGCGATGCCTGTGGCGATTGCGCCAATCGGCTCTTGGTAGGTCTCGGCGGAATAGCGCCACACTTCGCGGTTCAGTAGGGCGGGGGCGACGAGCGCGTCGGCAGGGCGCAGGCGGAAGCCGCGCAGTTCGTCCGCGCGCTCGCCTGCAACATAGGCGAACTCCACCTGCTCGCCGCTGGGGTCGGGCAGGAACAGCACCGCAACCTGCGCGGCGGTCGCTTCGAGCAGCCAGCGCAGCGCGTCTTCAATCGCCTCGCCTGGGGGCGCGCCCTGCTCTAATCTCGACAGCCACACGCCCCACGCAGGCTGACCCGCGTCGCCCAACGGTTATCTGCCTCCTGTAAAAAGATTGTACCTGAAGGGACAAGCGACGAGATGAGGGCTTCAGAGGGGCGAGCCGCAAGGCAGAGGAGGCAACCTTATGGTCGTTGGCGACGGTTATGTTGCAGGCAAGCAGAAGGGAAAACGCTACCCCCGTACCCATCCCACCGCCTCTCGCGCCTGTTCCCGCGTGATAGGCATCTCCATCAGGGCAGTGTACGGCAAGCCCTCCTCGCGGGCGTAGTCGGGCGCGCGCAGCACCGCCGCCACCAGCGCGTCCGCGCCGACCTCCGTCAGTATCGCGCGGTACTCCACCCCGCAGGCGTCTGCCAGCGTGCGCAGCTCGTCGGGCGCGTTGCCCTGCAGGTGCGCCATCACGAGCGCGCACAGCGTCACCGCCGCGCCGTGCAGGTAGGTGCGCCCCGTCAGGTACTCCAGCGTATACAGCAGGTGATGCTCCGACCCCTCTTCGGGGCGGCTGCTGCCCGCCTGCAGGCACAGGTAGACCTCCTCGCAGAACAGTTCGGTCAGCAGGCGCACGCCCGCATCGCTGACGGCGTAAATCTCGCGGCTCTGCTCGCGCAGTCGCTCCAGCAGCGCCGCACTCTGCTGGGCGATTGTCGCGTCGTAGGGTTCGCCCGTGCGCGTGTGCGCCAGCCGCCAGTCGTGCAGCGCGGTGTGTATCGACAGGAGGTCGCCCACCCCGCCGCGATTGAGGTGCGCGGGCGCGGTGCGAATGAGCGCAGCGTCGACAACAATCGCTTCGGGCGCGACCTGCCCGGTGTAGTGAATGCGTCCGTCGCGCCGTACCGCCGCCGAGTCGGTGAACGGCGCGTCGACGGTCAGCGCGCTGGGAACCAGAATCAGCGGCAGCCCCGTGCGCCACGCGAGGTACTTCGCCGTGTCGATGGCTGTGCCGCCGCCCAGCCCGATCATCCGCCCGACGCCGTCGAACGCCTCGCGGGTGTTCAGCAGCGCGTCCAGTGCGCGGGCGTCGAGGCTCTCGGCGCGGGCGAGGCTGCGCGGGTTCGCCGTCAGCCAAGGGCGCGCCGCGAACCACGCCTGCGGGTCAACCACCAGCAAACTCGCCTCCAGCAGCGGGTTGAGGCAGGCGACGCTCTCAAACTGCACCCACTGCAACGGATGGACAAGCATAGCGATACTGTACCTGATGGGTGGTCAGACTCTACCACAATCCCACTGGCATTTCCCCGAAAATTTGCTATAATTAAGGCAGCCCTATGCCGCACACTCTACGCAGGGCGGAAGGAGGACAGAACGATGATAAGACGAACTTTCGGGCTTCGCAACGGAGTAGCGCGTTTCGCAGTTGTATGGAGTATCGTATCGGCGTCGTTGTTGCTGGCGACCGCAGGCTGGTCGCAGACCTTGACTTGGCTCGGCACGCTGGACGGCAATTGGAGCTATGCTTCTGGCGTTTCGGCGGACGGCTCAGTGGTGGTCGGCTCTGCTCACAACGCCGCTGGGTATTGGCGCGCCTTTCGCTGGGTAGCGGCGGAAGGAATGCAAGACCTCGCCACGCTGGGCGGCCCAGAGAGCGGGGCTTATGGCGTTTCTGCCAATGGCAGTGTGGTGGTCGGCGGGGCTAGGAACGCCTTTAGGCGGTGGCGCGCCTTTCGCTGGGTAGCGGCGGAAGGGATGCAAGACCTCGCCACGCTGCCGAGCCGCAATTCGAGCGCGGCTTATGGCGTCTCTGCTGACGGCAGTGTGGTGGTTGGCGCGGCTTTCGACGCCGATTGGTGGTCCCCCTTTCGGAATCGGCGCGCCTTTCGCTGGGTAGCGGCGGAAGGGATGCAAGACCTCGCCACGCTGGGCGGTCCAGAGAGCGAGGCTTATGGCGTTTCTGCCGACGGGCGAGTGGTGGTCGGCTGGGCTCACGACGCCGCTGGGCAGCCGCACGCCTTTCGCTGGGAGGATGGCGTGATGCAAGACCTCGGCACGCTGGGCAGCCTCGTAAGCGCAGCTTTAGGCGTTTCTGCCGACGGGCGGGTAGTGGTCGGCTGGGCTCACGACGCCGCTGGGCAGCCGCACGCCTTTCGCTGGGAGGATGGCGTGATGCAAGACCTCGGCACGCTGGGCGGTCCAGAGAGCGAGGCTTATGGCGCCTCTGCCGACGGGCGAGTGGTGGTCGGCAGGGCTCTCAATGCCGCTGGGCAGTGGCGCGCCTTTCGCTGGACGCAGGCAGGAATGGAAGACCTCACTATCACCTACGCCAGCCTGCTGACCCCGGGCTCGGTTCTTACTTGGGCTAGGGTTATCTCCCCCGACGGACGCTATATCGTGGGGAGAGGCTACAACGCCGCCACAGGGCGCGACGAAGCCTTCCTGCTGGATACAGGGACAACGCGCCGTGACGGCGATGTGAACGGCGATGGCTGCGTGGACGACGCTGACCTGCTGCAGGTACTGTTTGCGTTCGGCAACACAGGCGCGAACCTCCCCGAAGACCTCAACGGCGACAACACTGTCGACGACGCCGACCTGCTGGAGGTGCTGTTCAACTTCGGCAGCGGGTGTTAGCCCTCACCCCCAGCCCCTCTCCTACAGAATGGGCAAGGAGTGGTGTTTTGCCCTCGCCTACGCCGCGCCGCGAACCGCGCCTGCAGGTCCACCACCAGCAAACTCGCCTCCAGCAACGGATTGAGGCAGGCGACGCCTTCAAACCGCACCCACTGCATCGGATGGACAGGCACAGCGATACTATACCTGAAAAGTGGAGACGAATCTCTGCAGAATTCCTTGACATCGCAAAAAATATGCTATAATATGATAGCCTGCCCTGACACGCAGGCAATACTAATAGGAGGTGTCACCATGAACGGTGGCAGATACATACGGTTGTACACGCCGCTAAGCGCGAGCGTTCTGTTGTTAATCGCGACCGCAGGCTGGTCGCAGTCTCTGACTTGGCTGGGCACGCCAGGCGGCGATGAAAGCCTGGCTTATGATGTTTCCGCCGATGGCTCTGTGGTGGTCGGTAGAGCCTCATTCCGTTATGACTATTCTTACTACCGTGCTTTTCGGTGGACGGCGTCTGAGGGCATGCAAGACCTCGGTACACTGGGCGGCAGTGAGAGCTGGGCTTTTGGTGTCTCCGCCGCTGGCTCCGTCGTGGCCGGTAGGGCTCACAACGCCGCAAACCGGTATCGTGCCTTTCGCTGGACAGCGTCGGGGGGCATGCAAAACCTCGGCACGCTGGGCGGCGATGAGAGCTTGGCTTATGATGTTTCTGCCAATGGCTCCGTCGTGGTCGGAGTGGCTCAAGACGCCGCTGGGCAGTATCGCGCCTTTCGCTGGACAGCGTCGGGGGGCATGCAAAACCTCGGCACGCTGGGCGGCGGTTCAAGCAGTGCTTATGGCGTTTCTGCCGACGGCTCAGTGGTGGTCGGCGGATCGTTCAACACCGTAAATCGGCGTCATGCCTTTCTCTGGACAGCGTCGGGGGGCATGCAGGACCTGGACACGCCGAGCAGTGCTGGTAGCGAGGCTTATGGCGTTTCTGCCAGTGGCTCCGTGGTGGTCGGCAGGGCTGGCAACGACGTATTAGGGTATCGTGCCTTTCGCTGGACAGCGTCGGGGGGCATGCAAAACCTCGGCACACTGGGTGGCAATCAGAGTGAGGCTTATGGCGTTTCTTCCGATGGCTCGGTGGTGGTCGGCAAGGCTCGAAATACCTCAGGTGGGTATCGCGCCTTTCGCTGGACGGCAACGGGCGGAATGGAAGACCTCAATGCCACCTACGCCACCTTGCTGACACCTGGATCAGTGCTCATTGAGGCGCGTGCCATCTCCCCCAACGGGCGCTATTGTGTGGGCTATGGACGCAACGCCGCCACGGGGCGCTACGAAGCCTTCCTGCTGGATACGGGCTTTCCGTTGCGCGGGGATGTTAACCGCAACGGCTGTGTGGACGACGCCGACCTGCTGCAGGTGCTGTTCGCGTTTGGCGCACAGGGCTACCGCAACGAAGACCTCAACTGGGACGGCGCCATCGACGACGCCGACCTGCTGGAGGTGCTGTTCAACTTCGGCAGCGGATGCTGAGCTGTGTATCGAATCAGGGCGCGTCGCCGCGCCCTGACCCTCATTCCTACTTGACATTTCTTCCAAAATGTGCTATAATACACTTGCCTTGTGCGTGCAGCACGGTGCAAGGCAAAACCGAGGAGGTTTATCATGAAACGAGCGACACACATCGTGGTGCGTGCGCTATTGAGCGCGAGCGTTCTGTCATCTCTTGCGGCGATTGGTTGGTCGCAACAACCCTCGATTACTTGGCTCGGCACACTGGGCGGACCATATAGCTTCGGGCATGCAGTGTCTGCAGACGGTAAGGTCGTCGTTGGATACGCGCACACCAGTCGTGACGATGGGCGTCAGTTCCGTGCTTTTCGTTGGACAGCCGAGACGGGAATGGTCGATCTCGGCAACTTCTCAAGCGTTTTCAACACCAGCTGGGCATGGGGAGTTTCTGCGGATGGCAGCGTTGTGGTTGGGCGCGCCCAAGACTGGTCAGGGTACGACCGCCCATTCCGATGGACGCCAGCAGGGGGGATGGTCGATCTCGGAACCTATCCTGGCGGACCTTCGGGGCGCGGCACCACCACGGCGGTCTCAGCGGATGGCACTGTCGCCGTCGGCTTCGTCGATTATTTCTCGGTGGGCACTGTTCGCGCGTTTCGCTGGACAGTGTCCGGTGGCATGCAGCAACTCAGCAACACGGGCAACTTTTATGAGGCGTATGCTTTTGCAGTCTCGGCAGACGGCAGCGTCGTGGCAGGCACTTACTACACCGGTCCGAACCATATGCGCGCCTTTCGCTGGGAAAATGGCGTCGTGCAGGATCTGGGCGATTTGGGCGCTGGTTGGAGCGTTGCACGGGGAATTTCTGCGGACGGCACAACGGTCATCGGCTGGTCTGACCACTCGAATCAGCGGCGCAGTTTCCGCTGGAAGAATGGGCAAATCCAAGATTTCGGCTTCAGCTTCGAGGCGTATGCGGTCTCGGCGGACGGCTCGATTGTCGCTGGCAGACCTGCGCTGCGCTGGCGTGAGCCGGGCATCGTGGACAACCTGAACGCTACCTACGCCAGCATTTTGGGCGGGTCGGTACTCTACGGCGTGCGCGGCATGTCCCCGAATGGGCGCTACCTTGTGGGCACAGGCTACAACGCTGCCACCCGCCGCGAGGAAGCCTTCCTGCTGGATACGGGTTTCCCGTTGCGCGGGGATGTTGACCGCAACGGCTGCGTGGACGACGCCGACCTGCTGCAGGTGCTGTTCGCGTTCGGCGAGCGCGGCTACCGCAACGAAGACCTCAACTGGGACGGCATCATCGACGACGCTGACCTACTGGAGGTGCTGTTCAACTTCGGCAGCGGGTGTTAGCCCTCACCCCCAGCCCCTCTCCCACAGAGCGGGAGAGGAGCGCGTCTGCCTGCGTTTCCAAGCCAATTAAAGCCCAAATGTAAAAAATAAA
>NZ_JANSJN010000093.1:9033-10978 GCF_047462555.1 Synechococcus sp. B60.1 | reverse complement strand
CTCGTCGGCAGCGTCAGATCTGTATACCACCCAGGGATCTTGCCGCAACGCTCCCCCCAAACAGCCCATCTCGGATCCGAAAGTGGCTTTCGAGCGCTGGGCGAGAGTGGTCAAACAACGGCAGACTCAGCAAAATCTGTTCCCTTGCCCCGCCTGTGGCTGCCCTACCCCTGCCGCCGAACTGGAGCGTTGGTTTGTCTGCGGGTTTTGCCATCGCCAGTCCTTGCGCCTGCGCAGCTAACTCAGGGAACTCAAATTAGGGCTGTTTCCAACGGCAACGAAACGACTCGTTAGGCCGCTCCCCAGCTCCCCTCTCCCTCTGGGAGAGGGGCTGGGGGTGAGGGCTGCTCCCTCTGGGAGAGGGGCCGGGGGTGAGGGCAGCGGCCTGGATTCTCCAATGAAGGCAACTGCGAACCCTCAATCGTTCATGGCGTGGTAGGTGGCCACTGCCGACGGCGATACACGGTTCAAGTAACGGAAGATCCAGTACTTAAAGAGTGTGTCGAGAAAAACGGGAAAAGTGGCAATAAAGCCGTAGATAAAATTGCGGTTTTCTGGCAAACCTAGGTGGTCAGCTAAGCTGCTCAGCAGCACCTCCCAGCCGTGGGGAGAGTGGTAGCCGACGAACACGTCGGTGAAGAGGATAATGATAAAAGCCTTAGCACTGTCGCTAAGGCCATAGATCAGGCGATCCAAAAAAGACTTGAGAACTTCAATTTCCTCGCGTCCGATAAAGATCAGCCAGCCAAACACCAGCAGCGATAGCACGTCAGCGAGGACGTTCTTGAGGCCTTCTAAATTCTTACGGCTGTATTTTTGCAGCAACTCCTCTGCCTTCCTGGACAGTTGGTCTTCGGATTCCAGGTCGAGCTCTGGAGATTGGTGGTGTAAGGCCCGCTCAAACTCTATTTTTTCCTTGAAAAACTCAAACTCGGAGAGGGCCTTTTCTTGAAATTCGTAGCTCAGAGCCAAGATGGTGGGCTGCCGCGACTGAAAGCGATCCAACAACGGCCCGAACAGGAACTGTTTTGAGAAGATCTGGGCCAGCAGCGGCAAAATGGCCAACAGCAGCAAAAACCGAACTGCCACCAGTGTACGTGTGCGTTGGCTGCGATACTCCTGCAGTAGCTCTTCTTCCGCTTGCGAACCCAGCTCACGGCGGATCTGGTTGGCCGTACGCAGGATGGAGCGGGGCAAGAGGGCCGTTCTAGAGGCAACCGGGGCATTGCTGTTGTCGGGGTTTGTCTTAGCAAGATTGGTTTTGATGGAGGGGTCGGAGGGCTCCGGCTGGCTTGAGGTCAGGGGCTCTGGTTGCTCTTGTTGCTCTTGAGACTTGGGCGGAGGGGAGGTGAACTTGGGTTGTGCAGCGGGGCGCTTGTATCGCGAGGTCACCTGATCGATAAACTCTAGCTTTTCCAAGATAGAGGGATCCCGACTTTGTCGGCCATTTGCAGCGTCTTTGCCGTCGTTTTCGGAAGGGCCGACGGGGGCCTCTTTGGCCTGATCTTTGTCGGAAGAGAAGGGAGGGCCGCTGCCATTTTGCGCGGGATCCGGCAGGCGAGAAAAAACGCTACTGGCCCTGAACTCGGCTAAACTAAGATCGATTTGGCGCAATTCCTGGCGCAATTGGATCTGAAAGTAGCGGCTGGTGTTTTGGCCGTGGGTTCCGTTGCTGCCGATGGATTCCCCCTGAAAGTAGCGGTCTTCGATGGCTTTGATGCGCAGGGCAGCTTCATAGGCTCGATTGAGGGAGCGTAGGGGAGTACTTGAGATCCACTGGCCGAGCCTGCTCAATACGGATTCCCCCATTGTTTTTTCCTGTGGCGGTTTTTCTCAGGGCTGATCCATACACTTTTCAATGGCTAACTATTGTAACAACTTCTGGGAGGCTGGGCAGGGATCCGGATGGGGAAGCGGCCTGTCTGGATCAAAACCGTGCTGAAGG
>NZ_JANSJN010000093.1:0-8933 GCF_047462555.1 Synechococcus sp. B60.1 | reverse complement strand
ATTGTAACAACTTCTGGGAGGCTGGGCAGGGATCCGGATGGGGAAGCGGCCTGTCTGGATCAAAACCGTGCTGAAGGGGTTAGGGCTCAGGATCCCTTGAAGCGGCTGAGGGCAAAAGCGCAGATTTGCAGCAGCCGCAGCCCGTCCCGCACATGTTGAATGTTGGAGCGGCCATAGGTTCTGGGGAAGTAGCGCACGGGGATGTCCAGGATCTTAAGGGTGCGCTTGGCCGCCCCTAGCAACAGGTCAAAATCCCCAAACGGGTCAAAATCTCCCCACTCTTGCCGCAGCTTGACAATCTGCCAATAGTCCTCCCGCCACAGGGCCTTGGTGCCGCAGAGGGAGTCTTTGATGCGGATGCCGAGAATGTGGGAGAGGAGAGCGGCAAAAAAACGATTGGCCCACTGGTTAAGACGCGGCATTGCTTCTGGTTTCAGGGGATAGACCAGGCGGCAGCCGTTGGCAAAGTCGCACCGCCCGGAGGCCACCGCCCGGAAAAACTTGGGGAGGTCTTCCGCCTGGACGGTCAAGTCGGCGTCGAGAATGATCAGCACATCGCCACTGGCTGCGGCAAACCCCTTGCGCACCGCATCTCCCTTGCCCTTGCCCTCTTGCCGGAGGGCCCGGATGGTGCGGATCCCTTGGTATTCGGCCTGAACCCGCTGGATCTCAGCCCAAGTGTCGTCGCTGGAATGCCCCTCCACAAAGATGATCTCGGTTCGGGATCCCATTTCGGGCAACTGCTCCACACAGCGGCGGATGTTGCCTGCCTCGTTGCGAGCCGGGATCACCACCGTGCAAGAAGGTTGCTCCTCAGGGGGGGGATCCCAGGTGGGATCGGGCTGGAGGCGGGCGATCGTGTATTCAGTCAGGCAGAGGGCGTTGATCCCGGGTAAGGGGGCAATGAAGCGGTTGATCAGCGTCGAAAGCAATGGGATCCGCCGCGGCAGCAACAGCCGCTTGCCCTGCTGAATGACCTCGTACCCTGCCAGGTGCAGCAAATTGGCCACGTCACCTGCCGAGAGCCAGTTGGCTGCCGGCAAGGGCATGCGCTGCTTGAGGACAGTCGCCAGGCCCAGCAGCGGCTCCCAGAGGGGGTTGTGGTAAGAGAGGAGCAGGCGAGTGCGCGGGGTACAAAAACGGCGCAACTGCTCAAGAACCTGCTGAATATCCGTCAGGTAGCCCAGGGTATTGACGAGCAAAATAACGTCAAAGGGCTCCGCTAAGACGGGATCCTGCTTGTCCAGCGTGTGGGCATCCCGAACCCGAAAGTGAAGGTGGGGAAACTGCCTCTGCGCCTGGGCAACAATCTCCGCGTCCCAGTCAATCCCCACCCCAAAACTGGGCTGCAAAGCATTGAGCAGGGATCCGGTGCCGGAGCCGATTTCCAGAATGCGCAGGCCTGGAGGAACGAAGAAGCGGTGTAGCCGCTCCAGATCCTCGTGGTAGTAGCGGTTTTTTTGCCGCCAGTAATGCAGGGGGTGGGTCAACGCTCCCAGGATGTCGCTAGATCAGCTTTTGATCATAAGGGGCGATGGGCGATCCGCAGACAAGCCCTGGCGAGCGGGAGACTCAGCGACGACGCACCCTATCTCTTTGGCTGACGAAGACAATGGCGCCGAAGAGAAGCCCTAGCACCACTGCGCCGTACACCAAGCTCCAGAGAAAGTTAGCAAGTGAGGGAGTCATAAGTTTCCTCCTCCTGCGAATAGCAACTACCCAACTATTCCCTGATTATACCGATCTTTGTCGCCCTTCCCCGGCCCGATCGTTTCCTCCAAGGACAGGTACCTTGCCGGTTATTTTGTTTGGTATTCTAGGGGCACCTCCACTAGGGTTTGGCTGGTGCCGGCAAAGGGGTTGTCTGGGGTTAAGAAGAGCATACAGTGACATTCTTTTCGCTCGCGCATTGGCACGCAGGGGCAGTTCCAATAGCCGGCTTTCACTTCCGCCTCTTTGTCTTCGTAAAAGCGGCAGGGACAGAGCGGAGCGCCCAATTGCTCTTTGTGCAGAGCCAAGCCTTCGATCACTGCTGTCGTAATCGTAGGATCGGAGCAGAAAAAAGTGTCGGTACGTTTGGCGTAGGTTTCTGCGAAATGCCGCATCACCTCGAAGGTCTTCTGGGAGGCCTTGTTGTAACCACGACTTTCCATGACGCTTCCTAAAGGGTGGAACTAACGAATAGCAATGGAGCTTACAGCTTTTCCCAGCAACACTGAGTGACGCTCATACCAATCAGATGCTTCTTTTGCATGACAGGGATCCCACCCCTCCACGGGATTCTCACAGAGGCGGAGAAAGCTGTATCTCGCTCTTCGTTGTACTGCAGACTTTTAGACAAGACAAATCGTAGCTGCCTTGCTGTTACACAAGGCAACATTAGATTCGGCAAGTTCGATTGAGCAAGAGCCAGCCTCAGTGTACTCTACCAGAGAATGCTTGCCGGGATCCCTTGCCTCAAGGCACCACCAGCACCGGGCAAGGGGCGAGGTCGATCACCCGGTGGCTGACGGAGTTGTTCCGCCCCTCCGCAGACAAGCTGAGGCCACGGGATCCCATCACGATCAGGCTGATCTCCAGCTCGTCTGCCACATCGCAGATGACAAAGGGCACTTTTCCCTCGCGATACTCGCTCTTGACGCTGCTAATGCCAATTTGCTGGAGGCCCAGCTCCGTCTGTTTGAGCAGGTTCTGGATGTTCTGCCGGGCTTGTTCTGCCCGCTCCGCGTCCAGCTCCGCAGCATCCAGAACCGAGAGCAGGTACACCTGACTTTTGTAGCGCTGCGCTATGTCTGCCACTAAGGGCAAGGCGTGGCTGGTCTCACGCGAGTTGTCGATGGGAAAGAGCAGTTTGTCGAACATAGTCGCGGATCCCACAGTCAAGCCCATTCCCTATCCAAGTCGGGGGGCCGGCCTCATTCTATCAATTTTACCGGCAGCTCAATGGCCTCCTTCCACCCCTGCCCGTTTTTCTGTTGTGAGGGGCTCGACCTGGGCGGCAAACGGAGCTCCTCCAGTGTTTGAATGAGCGGCCATGTCCATCATCCCGCGAAGATCCAGCCGCCTTAGGCCATGCTGGGCTGAAGTTTGCGCAGTTCCTGCCAAAAATCCATGATTTTCAGATTGACCAAACTTGGAAAAGAATAATGAAAAAAGTGTCGCCCTCCAGGGCAAAGCCACATTTGATCCCCCGGCTTTAAGTGGTTTTTCCACTTCTCGAGCGCAGCAGGATCCACAATGGGGTCATCCTTGCTGGCGCAAACCAACATCGGCACCGAAACTTTCCGAGCTGGAATCGCTATCACCTGAAATAGGGAGTGAGGTATGGGGGAAGTATCTAAGTCTTTAGCCAGAGCATAGGAGAGTGAGCGCGCTCGCCACTGTTCTGAAGTGGGCAGAAGGCTCTGGGCTATACGCACCAGGAGCTGTTCTCGGCTACAGAAAAACATTTTTCGTTGCAGGTAGAAATGGGCGTGCCAGGTAGCGGCAGGCTGATCGGACACTGCCAGCAGGGTCAGAGACCGTACCCGTTGGGGATAGTGGCACGCGAAAAGATAGGCGACCACCCCGCTCAAGCCATGGCCGATGAGGTGCACCGGTCGATCCCAAGCCTTCAGGTATTCGTATAGTAGCGTCACGACTGTCTCTAAACTACAGGGCTCATCCTGGGTTTGGTGATACTCCCAGTAGGCCACACGGAAACATTTTCCCAGGGATCCCAGCAAAGGCCGGTCGAAAAGCTTGAGACTGGGAGAAACACCCAAATAAAGTGCCTCAAAAGAGAGCGCGGAAGCGGAACCTAAACTCATTTTGGCCGTCCCATTTCGACTGTCGAAAGATTGAAGCCGGTGGCTGACAAAAGCTTCACAAACAAGAGTTCTAGAAATCGGCAGAACTATCCAAACCGGGCAGATCGGGACAGAGAGGAGGGGATGAGGATCTCCCCTCCCCTGCTTTGAGAAGCCTCAACCCTGCTTTACAGCCCCGGCAAAATCTGGGCTACCACATCGCCGCTGCTCAAGAGCATGTAGGCAAACAGGGCACCGCCAACACCGCCCACCAGAAACCCTCCGGCCAACTGGCTCCAACCGGCGCGGGTGCGCAAGTTTTCGGGCAAGTCCTCCGAGCTTGCCGGCAGGCGCACCGGCTGAGGGGATCCCTGCGATTCCGCCATCAGTTGCACCCCTGGCGTCGGATAGGCCACCTCGCCGTAGGGGGTATTGACCACCGCCACCAGCCGCGAGCGCGGAAAGGACACCCGTCCGTAAACCGAGAGACAAACCGTCAGGATCAGCACCAGGCCGATGGTCGCCAGCGTCCCTGCTGTCAGGGCCTGCTCCGAATCCCGCAGCGGACTTAGCTTGTAAAACGGCCCCACCAGAAAGTACCCATGGGCCATGCCAATCTCCAAGCCACGCAGAAAGGGCGACAAGCCCTCCCGGTAGATGGGCAGGTTTTGCAGCAGCAGCAGGGTGAGATCCCCCTGGTTTACCGGCGTCTCCCAGTTGCCCACCTGCGGATCTGTGGCTCGCACCCAGCCCCCGCGCTGGAAGTCAAAGCCGTTGGCTGCCGCCCGCGCCCGGATGGCATGCCAGATGTGCCCTGCCAAAAACAGGATCCCCAAGACAAAGTGGGCTGTGGCCAACCAGGTGCGGCTGCTCACCACACCCATCTCGTCGGCAGCCAGCTCCAGCGGCCCGTAGAAAGCCACCGGATAGGCAATCTCGTTGACGCTGACAAAATAGGCCGCCAAGATGCCCATGTAGGCCAGGGCCCCCAGGCTGTAGGAGAGGTAGGGTTCGCCCGAGTAGATCAGGATCTGCTTGGCCCAGGCAGAGGGCCGTGTGGCTATGTGCCACCATCCCCCCAAGACGCAAAGCAGGCCAACGTAGATGTGCCCTCCCACCAGATCTTCTAGGTTATCCACAGCAGCCATGCCCTGCTGGCCCATCAGCGGCGTCAGGTAGGCGAAGATCCGCAGCGGATTGAGGGTGGGATCCGTTACCACCCGTACGCGGCCCAGGTGAGCATCGTACAGCCCTCCCCAGAAGAGCGCTTTGGCCACCAGCAACCAAGCCCCCAGCCCCAACAGCAGCAGGTGGATCCCCAGGATGGTGGTCATCTTGTCGTCGTCTTCCCAGTCGTAGCCGAAAAACTGGGCCAAGGTTTCTCCTTTGGGCAGCACCTCCGGCCCCAAAAGGGCATGGAAGATCCCTCCTGCCCCCAGCACCGCCGAGGCAATCAGGTGCAGAACGCCCACCACAAAAAAGGGATAGGGATCCGTGGCCACCCCCTCTGCATTAACGCCGATACCCAACGTGGCCAAATGGGGCAGCAAGATCAGCCCTTGGCTGCCCATGGGCTGAGCCGGATCCCAGTGGGCCACCTCAAACAGGGTCATGCCGCCGGCCCACAGCATGATCAACCCCGCATGGGCCACGTGGGCCCCCAGCAGCTTTCCGGACAGATTCACCAAGCGAGCATTGCCTGCCAACCAACTGACCTGAGGGGATCCCTCAGCAGAGGTAGGTGATGAAGATAGAACTGCGCCAGTCATGACAAACTCCCACAGTATCCACAACAAGTTAAGAAGCCGGGTTTGAGATTACAGATTGAAGAGTGTTTTGAGTTTGGCCGTCCACTCTTTAATTCGTTTTTCCGTCAGCTCCGGCTGATTGTCTTCATCCAGGGCAAGGCCGACAAACTCACCGTTAACCACTCCCTTGGACTCATTGAACTCGTAGCCCTCTGTGGGCCAGGAGCCGACATTTTTGCCGCCACGCTCGGCGATTTTTTGGGCCAGGATCCCCATGGCATCTTGAAAGTTGTCGGGATAGCCTAACTGATCCCCAACTCCAAAGTAGGCCACCGTCTTACCGGAAAAATCGATTTCATTCAAATTGGGAAAAAACCCATCCCAATCGGCCTGCAGCTCCCCAATGTTCCAGGTTGGACAGCCGATAATTAAGTAGTCGTACTTCTCAAAGTCCTCAATACTGGCCTCGGCAATGTTGATCAAATCCACATTGTCTTCGCCCAGCTCTTTTTGAATCATCTCAGCAGCTCTTTCGGTATTTCCGGTTTGAGTGCCGAAAAATAGACCTATTTTTGCCATTGCTCCTACCTCGAAACTGCAAGTGCAAAGCCCAAAATTAGATGGCCAGATTGTCGTTAGACCTGCTGCGCAGCAAGCTCTACTCTGCCAGTACGGAAATTGAATCCTCGTGCTTTTAGGGCATGGAAAAGGTGACCCTGAAGGAAGAAAAAGGCCAGCCAAAAGTGAGCATTGGCCAGCCAAACCCTAGGTGTGAGAGCCCCCCCTTGCTCAAAAAAGGGATAGCGATCCAAGCCCACCCGCAGCAGCGGCCCATAGAAAACTTCAGGATAGACGACGGGATTGACGGCAACCCAATAGGCGGCAATAAACCCCATCAAGGCCAAAGCTCCCAAGCTGTAGGAAAGATAAGCTTCCCCAGACCAGACAAAAATCCGTTCTGCCCAGGCAAAAGGCTTGGTCACGATATGCCAAATCCCACCTGCCACCAGGAGCAGGCCCAGCCAGAGGTGGCCGCCCACCACGTCTTCCAAAGTGTCCACCCCGGCTATCCAATGGCGACCTTCCGTGCCCAGCAGGTGGCCAAAGGGGTTCCAGTTGGGAGCCACTAGGCGCACTTCTCCCGCCACCGGGTCGAACAACCCGCCAAACACCATTGCCTTGAGCACCAAAAGCCAGGCTCCCAGGCCCAGCAGCACTAGGTGGATCCCTAGGATGGTGGTCATTTTGTCTTTGTCTTGCCAGTCGTAGCTAAACAGGGGAAAAGCTTTGGGATCCAGCACCGCCGGCCCGCGCAGGGCATGAAAAATGCCCCCAAACCCCAAAAAGGCAGAGCTGATGAGGTGGATCGCTCCCACCGCAAAGTAGATATCCGTATCCAAAACTTCCCCGCCGGATCCCACCCCCAGCCCCAAGCTGGCCAGGTGGGGCAAGAGAATGAGTCCCTGCTCATACATCGGTCGGCTGGGGTCAAACTTAGCCAACTCGATCAGGGTCATCGCCCCTGCCCAGAGAACGATCAGCCCGGCATGGGCCACATGCGCCCCCAGCAGCCGGCCAGAAAGAACGGTCAAACGGGCGTTGCCCGCCCACCAGGGGATCTGGTGTTGCGAGCTAGATCCCCCTTCTTGCTTCGGTATCGTCGCTGTCATCTTCGCTCCTCTTGTGTTTCTAAACAAGCTTGCTTGGGAAAAGGCCAGAGACTTTGCCCCAGGCCCGCCTCTGGCCGCACGGACACATCCTTTCGAGACACGCAACCAACTATTGAGATTAAGTCTCAATAGCAAGCTGTGACTCACTCTAGGCTTCTTGAGAGAAGATATCAATATACCTGGGGTTAAATTTTGTTAAAATCCAGGTTAACTTCACCTTCCACAGCTTTTGTGCGCGGCAGTTGTCCCTGAAGGGTTGGGCCTAAGCGAGGGATCCCGTGGCAACCGGTGGTAAAAAATCTCTCTTTTCTTAAGATTGAGTCTCAATAGCTAGGTTACAATCAAGCCAAAGTTGGCCAAGCCGAGGGGTAAGGAGCCCAGAGGAGATGTCGAGATATCTGAAGCTGTGGACGGGGATAGGGCTTTATGTTCTGGTTAGCGGGGCTGCTTGCGGGGAAAGCCAAAAGGATCCACCGGCCCTGAGCCAGGCCTCGCCCCAGCAGGCGGCTCAAATGAACCCAGAGTGTCGGCCCATCCCGGTGGATGGCGGCGGCGAGGGTGGGGAAGGGGGAGAAGAAGGAGCGGGCTCTGGCCGGCCAGCCGTTGTGCTCTCTCCTGAGCAGCGGTTTCAGGATCGGCAGATTTTGATCGACTTTGCCGATCAGGTGGTGATCCCTGCCTATGAGCAGTTGGCCGCCGATACCCAGGCCCTGTCTCAAGCCATCCAGGCCTTCGTGCAAGATCCCAATTCCCAGACTTTGCAAGCGGCTCGCCAGGCTTGGTCTGTTGCCCGTCTAACGTGGGAGGAGAGCGAGGCTTTTGCCTTCGGGCCGGCGGCCTCCTTGGGGCTAGATGCGGATTTGGACGAATGGCCCCTGAACGAGGTGGAGGTGCTGGAAGTTCTCAACAGCGGCGATCCCCTCACTCCAGAGACCGTGGCCGAGTTGGAAAGCGGGCAAAAGGGATTTCATGCCGTGGCCTTCCTGCTCTTTGGCGTGGATAACAATAAGTCCTTGCAAGACTTTACCGAGCGGGATCGGGAGTACTTGGCTGCCCTTGGCCCGGTTTTGGCGGATACGGCGGAAAAGCTACTCAAGAGCTGGACAGAGGGCGTGCAAGGGCTGCCTGCTTTTCGCGAAGAATGGGTGAAAGCCGGGGAGGGCAGCAAGAGCTACCTGACGCTGCAAGCTGCTGCTGAAGAAATAGCCCAAGGTATTCTCAGCATGTTGGACGAGCTGGGCAAGGTCAAAATTGGCGAAGCCTTCGCCCGGCAAAATCCCTTTCTCTTGGAAAGCCGCTTTGCCCACCATTCGCTGCCGGAGTTTCAGGCCAACCTGCGCAGCGTCCAATATGCTTACTTGGGTGGATTTAGGGATAGAAAAGGTCGCGGCCTCAGCCAATTTGTCCGGGACATCAACCCCAATTTGGATAGTCAAATTCAGTCGGAGTTACAAGCAGCAGCGGCGGCTCTCCAGGGGATCCCTGACCCTATCGAAAAAAGCCTTTGCGATGCCAATGCCCGTGGATCTATTACCGCCGCTATGGAAAAAATTGAAGACGCTTTCGATAACTTTGCTCAGGAAGTTGTGCCGCTTCTGCAGCAGTAGGAAAGTCCGAAAAGAGTTGAGTTGCCGCTATTTTGATAGCCTATGCGTCGTCTTCTCCAGATGTTCATGCTGGGATTGGCCTCTCTTTGGGCAGCGAGCTTTCTGGCTTTTCCCGCCGGC
>NZ_JANSJN010000092.1:1372-11055 GCF_047462555.1 Synechococcus sp. B60.1 | reverse complement strand
ATGATCCATTCTTTCAGAACTTGCCACAATTTTCGCTTACCAGCATCTGCTCCGCTTGACCACTCCTCAGCCATCTTATCGAAGCTGGGTACAATTAGCTGTTGATAGAACTCCGTCCCAACTTTAGCTATCTTGTACTTCTTGCCTCCAAAGCAAGATCTAGGCTCCTCGACTATTGTAGTTTTGTCCTTCTTTGTAGTCTCTATCTTTGCTCTTTTATTAAAGAGAAAGACATCTTGCGTAAGGCGCAAGGGCTCGCTTCTCAGCTTAACGCCAGTTTGAATCAATTCCTGGATCCCTAGCTTATCTTCCTCAGAGACTGTGAGGATTTCTTCAACGGCTCCAATAAGGTCTGCAATAAGCTGAGAGATCAATGAGTTCGCAAATCTCTCAAAAGTTTGAGCCTTTGCCTGTAACAGAAACTCGGCCCTATGTTCGAGAGCGTCCCTAACCGATTGGTAGAGAGCTAAAACAGCGCGCTCAGCTCTTTCTATCTTCTCATGAGGCTTTTTGGTTTTCTCCTCAACAGGTACTCTCAGAATCAGGCTGTCTCCCTGACACTCACAATCCCTCAACGTTCTGAGTGTCATGTCGCAAGATCTAGCAACGAGGTTGGCAATGTGAGCAGGGATCACTTCTTTCAGAGAATCTTCTAGCGGATAAACACCAATTTCTTGCTTGAGTGCATCTCGAACTGTAGCGATGATTTTATTAATCAAATCTTTAACTTGCTCATCCACAAAGTCAATAAAATCGGGAAACCCCTGCCAGCCCTTCTTTCTGGCTTCCTCCTCAATCTTTGATAGGGACTCAGGAGTGCCACTAGCACTGGCAACTTGGTTGAGTAAGTCTGTAATGTCAGCGATAAACGATTGGGCAACTTGATTGATTGCTTCCTTGCATTGCTCTTGTCTCTCTTGAATATATTTTCTTTGCCTATCTACTTCCTCTAGCGTCTGAATTCGTCTTGTATTGATTATGACATCTAGGGCACTGCTAATCTCTCTAGCTGAGTTGATCACTTGTAGCACTGCCGGGAGAATAACAACTCTTGCAGTGTCTGCTTGAATCCTTTCTCGCAATGCCCTCCATAGCAAGTTGCCGCCGCTCCACTCTCGGATGTAGCCAAGCAAGAGCCTAGTGTCATTGTCAGATATTGCCTGCCCTTCCTCGACTTTGTTTTCAAGGTCTGCTATCCAAGACTTCAGCTCCCTATCACCTCTTGTAGAAGCCTTGATGAGATTAGCACAGTCTTCAAAAAGAGCGCTGAGCATCCATTGTCTAGTACTGGGATCCACATCCGATCCTTCGGAAGAGTTGGCTCCCCAGGCACATTGGGCATAGAAGAGCGCCTTAGCAGAGAGCGGAATGATAAAAGGCAGCTCTGGAAGATCCAGAATCTCCTTAATTTCCTCTCTCAGCTCCTCGACCTTTTGCTCTAGAGGGTTGTCGGTTTGATTTCGCATGTCAACCCTATTGAGCAAGAAAATCATCAAGCTAGTTTGACCTCGGAGAAACTCCACAACATCTTTTAGCTCTCTCAAGAGGGCTTCTCGTCTTTGCCAATCTGTCTGAGAGTAATCCAGTGCAACAAGGCTAAAACACTTGCTGACATGCTCTTGGATGATCCTGAGGCTTGTTCTATCTTGGATTGAGTTCAGGCCAGGCAAGTCATAAATCTCAACCTGTAAGCCCTCAGGCAGGTTTAACAGAGAAGAAGCCCTGACAGGAAGGAGCGGACACTCAACGTCTATCTGAGGGATGCCCACGTCGGCTTCATCCTCCTTCTTCCTCTTCTTTCGCCGCTCTTGGTGGTAGGCCTCCATTGTCAGCTTGAGCCTGCTGTAGATCTCTTCGTCCCTCAGGTCTTCCCACGTGCCGCATTCCCAGGTGGCTCCTTCTGTATTGTGGATAACTAACTTGCTCCGCTCGCCGTGCCTAATCCGCAGGATCCCGGCGCTCATCTCCTGCGCCTCGATAGGCGCGATTTTCCGACCAATGAGAGCGTTGACAATGGTGGACTTACCTGAAGAGGTGGTGCCAATGGTGGCAATCCGGAAGGAGGGCTTCCGTAGGCGGGCAACGGCCTCTTCGTAGACAACCCGAAAGTCCTCCAGCTTCTCCAGCAGCACGGAGTTGCTGACTACGTCGTGGTATTCGTTAACGATCCCAGCGGTGAGGTTGCCGAGGTCAAATAGTGAGTCTCTCGCGGTCTGCAAAGCTACCGAGGGATCCATAGAATCAAGCCGGTGATGCGCTCCATCAGATAGGGTTGAAGATGACATGCCAACAGTTCTCAAGCCGCTTCGCTGGCATTATATCCATCTTGCTGATACCGTCGTTCGTTTCCTTCGCATTGTTTTCAGCGTTCTTCTTGCCAGCAATGCTCATTCAGTAGCATAAAAAACAGTTCTAAAAGGCACAGAGCTGCCGGCACTTCTGGGATCAGCGAGAGCTGGTTTGGCAGATGGAGTCGCAAGCCTATCTCCTCCCGGCTAGAGCCAGCAAGCAGTTGAGAGGATTGCCAGATTGCTTAAGATGAGACTGCTGAGTCCGAACTCCTTCTCCCTGTAAATGATGGATGGATCCTTGCAATCTTTCTTCGCCTCTGCCACCCAGGTGGGGCTGGGGGTGGCGGGTCTGCTGGCTCTGCTTACCCTGCTGGCCTGGATCCGCAACTGGCCTTGGAAGTTTTCGCTGGTGGGCTACACGGCCTTTACGCTGGTCTTAACGGCGGGCTGTTTTGCCCTCAGTTTAGGGCCGATCTTTCGCTCCCGCATTCCCGGCGCTGCCCCCTACACCACGGTCTATGACCAAGGGGCAGAGCGGGCGGTCATCGCCGTCAGCCCGGACATTACCCCAGAGCACCTGATCCTCACGCTGAAGCAGGCGGCCAGCGATTTGGCGTCCTCCGGTCGCTTCTCTACCGGTTCGCCGGTGTTTACTCTGCAGGCCCGCACCGTCATCCACACTGAACCGGGCGTCTCCGAGCCCTTACTTTTGGGCACGCTGCAACAGCCGCTGGGAAAACGCCTGCGCACCCCGGAAGAACAGCAGCAGCAGCAGATCCGGCTGGAGGAAGAGGCCTTTGCCCGGCTGCGCAAGCTGGTCCAAGTTCAGGCTGCGGCTCCTTCCGCTGAGGGTGGGTTAGAAGAGCTCCCTTTGTCCCAGTCCTGAGCGCTAAGCCAGCGACGCAGATCCCGTCCTACCTGTTCAGGGATCTCCCACGGGAAGAGGTGGGCCACATCGGGATAGACAATGCAGGTGCACTGGGGTAGAAGGCGGGCGGTGGCCAAGCTGCTAGCGGCGGTGATGTGGCGATCCCGCTCGCCGGCGAGGAGCAACACAGGTAGGCGCAGGTGCTGCAGCTCCCCCTCACGGTTGTAGCCCTGTTGCAGGGCGGTGCGCAAAGCGCGGCGGGCTTGGGGAGAGGTGTGCAGATAGGCAGGCAAAGCCACCTGGGCCAAGTAGCGATAGGCGGTTGAGGTGTGTTGCTGGATGAGGTAGCGGTAGAGAGAGCGGCGGCCAAAGGTGTTGATGTTCCAACTCCAGCCGGGCCAAAGCCAGTTGAGCAGCGAAGCAATGCCGGTGTTAAGCTGATCCCCAACGGTGATGGGGGGATGGTTGCTACGAGGACAGGCGGCGCTGGCTACCAAAACCAAGCCCTTGACCCGCTGCGGCAGGCGCAAGGCCAACTCCAGGGCCAGGATCCCACCCAACGACCAGCCCAACACCAGACACTCCTGCCAGCCCAGGCAATCCAGCAGCTCCTGCAAGTCCTCTAGGTGAGTTGCCATCTCAAAGGGATCCCCTACCTGCGAACGCCCATAGCCACGCAGATCCGGCGCCACACAGGGGTGCATCCCCGCCACCGCCTCAGCAAAAACTTCCATGCAGTCACCATTGCCCGGATGGCCGTGGAGCAGTAGGATGGGCAGGGAAGGGATCCCTTCTCCCCACGCACGGTAGTAGAGCTGCAGGCCCATAGCTTAGGCGCTAGCCGCCTTTTTTGGCACGGACTGCAGCTTCACCCCGTTGGGAAGGCAAATTAAGTTTTGATCCAGCACCTGCACAAACCCTTTCGAGCGCAGGGATCCCAGCAAGCGAGTAACCGTTACACGGGTCGCCCCAATGGCGTCCCCAATCTGGGCGTGGGTGAGTGTCCAAGGGAGGTACATCCCCTGTTCACAGGGCTGCCCGTACTCTTCAATCAACAGCGTTAGGAAGCCCTTCAGGCGGTCAATGGCACGCCGTTGGCCCAAGTTGCCTAACCAAAGCAACTTGCGTTGCAGTTGCTGACGGAAGCTTTCTTGAACTTTCTGGTGCAGATAGGGCCACTGCTCCAGATCCTGCCAGTAAAACCACATTACCGTGGTGCGATCGACATGGGTGCAAGCTTTTAGCTCAAAGCGCTCCGGGTTGCTCAGCTCAAAGGGCACGCCGGGTGTGATAAACCCGACAAAAACCTCCCGCCGCTCCGGCGTTTGGCTAACTAGGCGCACCACGCCTTCTTGGGGGATGTAGACCAGGCCCGGACGGGTGGGGATGCGCACGTCCTTGGGAAAAGTGCGACAGCGGTAGTGCTCTTCGGCCCACTGGCAGAGTTCCCGCCATTCCTGAGCCTCCGCTGCCGATGTGATGGAAACTAGGGACATGGGATAGGCTTCCTGTCAATTGAGTAACTAGATGAACTTTGCCGCCTCTTCCGCTCCATCGAGCCATCAAAAGAGTTTGAAAGAAAAGGCCAGACCCTAGCGGAAGGATAAACCAGGAGGAAGGGAACTTCGGCAGTGGCTTTACCTTAGCTTCATAATGACACTTAAGATTCATAGAACAACACCGTGGTTATACGGATGTTGTTCACAGGGCTACGCTCAATGATAACATGCGGAAGCCGCACTCTTCGTTTTTTCCTGGCTCCTGGCCGGCTGTAGGCTTGGCAGCAGATAGCATGATGAGGGCAGCCGGGTTGCTTGGAGGCGGTGAGGAGGGGCACCGATGAACATTCTCGTGAGCAACGATGACGGCATCCAAGCGGCGGGAGTGCGGTGTTTAGCGGCAGCGCTGGCTCAGATAGGCGGGCACCAGGTGACGGTAGTCTGCCCGGATCGGGAGCGCTCGGCCACTGGCCACGCCTTGACGCTGCACAAACCGCTGCGGGTGGATCCGGTGCGGGAGGGGTTTCCGCCAGAGGTGCAAGCCTGGGCCTGTTCCGGCACGCCTTCGGACTGTGTCAAGCTGGGTTTGGATGGGCTACTAGACCGCCCCCCCGATTGGGTGATTTCCGGCATCAATCAGGGAGCCAATTTGGGCACCGATGTACTCTACTCCGGCACCGTCTCAGCAGCCATGGAAGGGTTGTTGGAAGGGATCCCCAGCCTAGCGGTGAGCCTGGCCAGCTTTACCCACCAGGATTTTCAGCCGGCGGCCCAGGTGGTGCTGATGCTGCTGGAGAAGCTGAGCCTGAAGCCTTTAGAGAAGCCGATGCTGTTGAACGTCAACGTGCCCCCGCTAGAGCTGGCTGAAATACGCGGCATGGTCTTGGCCCGCCTAGCCTGGCGCAAGTACACGGATCTCTACGAGAAACGGGTAGATCCCCGTGGCAAGGCCTACTACTGGCTGGCAGGAGAGGTGGTGGAAGAGGAGGTGGATCCCTGCTCCGATGTGCGGGCGGTTGCCGAAGGCTATGTGTCGATTACGCCCTTGCAGCCGGATTTAACGGCCTACGCCGCTTTCGAGAGCTTGCAGCGCTGGGGCCTCTCAGCCTTTGGCTTTTGAAGGTTTTGGCAAGGATAGGGAGTCCCGGCTGGCTTGCTCCAACCTGGTAGAGCTAGGGAGAAGAGGTCGCCAAGGCCAGCAGCCGCTCTGCAACGGCTGGGGGAACGGGCATCACCGATAGGCGCGTACCTCGCCGCACCACCTCCAACTCTGCAGGGGTAAAAGTGGCCCGCAACTCGGCCAAAGGGATCAAGCGCTCAAAGGCGGCGACGAATTCCACCCGCACCGTGTGCCAGCGGGGCGCTGCAGGAGTTGACTTGGGATCGTAGTAGGGGCTGGTGGGATCAAATTGGCTGGGATCCACCACCTGGGTTTCTCGGATCTCCATCAGGCCGGCAATACCGGGGGGGTTGGCGTTGGAGTGGTAGAAAAAGGCGCGATCCCCCACCTGCATGGCTTTTAGGTAGTTGCGGGCTTGGTAGTTGCGCACGCCGTCCCAAAGGGTTTGGCCCTCCCGCTGCAGATCCCAGATGCTGTAGACGCTGGGCTCCGATTTCATCAACCAGTAGTTCATAGAACGCTAAGCTCGGGCAGCAGGCAAGCGACGGGCAACAAACTCGACAAAGTTTTGCAATATCTTCAAGCCTACAGGGCCAGACTTTTCGGGGTGAAATTGGGTGGCAAACAAGGCGCCGCGGGCAAGGGCGGCCACACAGGTTTGGCTGCCGTGTTGGGTAGTGGCGGCCACCCAGCTGGGATCCTCGGGCACGGCGTGATAGGAGTGGACAAAGTAAACCCAGCTTTGGTCAGGGATCCCTGCCCAAAGAGGAGACAGGGGCTGGGTGAGGTGCAACTGGTTCCAGCCCATGTGGGGGATGCGCAGGCCTGGCTCCGGTTGAAAGCGTCGCACTTGTCCGGGTACAAGGCCCAGCCCTGGCTCCACCCCCTCTTCGCTCCCCTCAAACAAAACCTGCAGTCCAAGGCAGATGCCCAGAAAGGGCTGCTGCCGCTCGATTGCTTCTTGGATAGCCTCCACAAAGCCCCGCGCCCGCAACTGCTGCATGGCTGGGTCAAAGGCCCCATCTCCCGGCAGAACGAGGCCATCAAAAGCCGCCAGCCCAGCCGGCTCTGTGACCAGCTGCACTTCGGCTCCAGCCCGCTCTAGCCCTTTGCAAGCCGAATGCAGGTTGCCGGCCTCGTAGTCAATCACCGCCAGGCGCACAGCGTTCATGGGATCCCTTACAAGCCTACCAGTATAGTGGTTTTAGCAAGGTAGGGAGCTATGGTGGTTGCAGCCTCCGCAGAAGACTTTGCCCTCTCCACTCAGCTTGGCTGGCCAGAGGCCGCCTATCTGCACATCCCCTTCTGCCGGCAGCGCTGCCATTACTGCGATTTTGCCACCGGCCTAGGCACGCGCGAGCTAATAGAAACCTATGTGCAGGTGCTCTGCCAAGAGATCGGGGGGGCCTACCGCTACCGCCATTTGGCTGGGGATCCCCAACCCTTGACCAGCATTTTCTTTGGCGGCGGCACCCCTTCCCTGCTGACGGTGGAGCAATTGGGCCGGATCTTGGTTCAACTCAGGGAGAGGATCCCCTTACATCCTGACTGCGAGATTTCGCTCGAGGCCAACCCCGGCACCCTGACGCGGGAGCAGTTGGCGGGCTACCGGGATCTGGGGGTTAGCCGCATTAGCCTGGGGGTACAGGCCTTTCAAGCGGAGCTGCTGGCCGCCTGCGGTCGCCTGCATGGAGTGGAAGAAGTTTACGAAGCTGTGGCCGACTTGCAGGCAGTGGGCTTTGCGAATTTCAACCTGGACTTGATCTTTGGACTGCCCTACCAGACGTTGGCGCACTGGCAGCAATCGCTGCAGGCTGTTCTTGAGATCAACCCCACCCACGTCTCCATCTATGATTTAACCATTGAGCCGGGAACCCGCTTTGGTCGGATGTACCGACCGGGGGATGCCCCTTTGCCCCCTGAGGAAATCACAGTTGCAATGTACTTGATGGCGCGGGAGCTGCTCACCCAAGCCGGCTACATCCACTACGAGATCTCCAATTTTGCCCGCCCTGGGTATGCCTGTCGCCACAACCGGGTGTACTGGGAAAATCGCCCTTACTTTGGCTTTGGCATGGGATCGGTCGGCTACGAAGGGGGGCGGCGCATTCAACAGCCGAAAACTCTCCATAAGTATTTTGAACAGGTCAAAGCCCAAGTTCACCCTTTCCCGCCACCGGCCTCTGCAGAAGAAATCTGGATGGATACGGTGATGTTGGGGCTGCGTTTGCAGGAAGGGCTGGATTTGGCAACTTTACGGCAGCGCTTTGGCCCTGCGAGGGTGGAGCAGGCTTTGCGGCGTCTAGATCCCTATTTTGAAAAAGGTTGGGCCAGTTGCGAAGGAGGGCGACTGCGGCTGATCCCGCCCGAGGGCTGGCTGTTTTCCAACGAAGTCATTGCAGAGCTTTTTCCTTAGTTTGCCGGGCAAATAGTGCAAACAACTAGGCATGCATCCGCTCCCTTTCTTACTGACCGGCGGGATGTTGTTGCAAAGCCTGCTTTAGGTAGCGCCCCGTGTGGGATCCGGGCTGCTCGGCCACTTCCTCAGGGGTGCCGACGGCAACAATCTGGCCGCCCTGGTCGCCCCCTTCTGGCCCCAGGTCAATGATCCAGTCGGCACAGCGGAGGATGTCCAGGTTGTGCTCGATCACCAGCACGGTGTTGCCCGCATCCACCAACCGCTGCAGAACATTCAAGAGCTTGTGAACGTCGTAGAAGGACAGGCCGGTGGAGGGTTCATCGAGCAGGTAGAGGGTTTTGCCGGTGGAGCGGCGGGCCAGTTCTGCCGCCAGCTTCACCCGCTGCGCTTCCCCCCCGGAAAGCGTCGGAGCGGGCTGCCCCAGCTTGATGTAATCAAGGCCCACATCGGCCAAGGTCTGTAGAATCTTGGCGGCAGGGGGTAGGGCGGCAAAAAACTCCAGCGCCTCCCCCACCGTCATGTCTAGGACTTCGGCGATGTTTTTGCCCTTGTACCTGACCTGGAGGGTCTCGCGGCTGTAGCGGCTGCCCCCACACACTTCGCAGGTAACATACACATCCGGCAGGAAGTTCATTTCAATCACGTTCACCCCCTGCCCTTTGCAGGCTTCACAGCGCCCCCCCTTGACGTTGAAAGAAAAGTGGCCAGATTGATAGCCCCTGGCCTTGGCCTCTAGAGTCTGGGCAAAGGCCTGGCGGATGGGATCAAAGAGGCCCGTGTAGGTGGCGGGGTTGGAGCGGGGGGTGCGGCCAATGGGGGATTGGTCGATGACAATGACCTTGTCGATGTGTTCAATGCCGTGTAGCTCCCCCATTTCCGTTGGCTTAGGCACCTTCTGGCCGAGGTAGTGTTGCAGGGCAGGGTAGAGCAACTCGTTGACCAGGGTGGACTTGCCGGAGCCGGAGACGCCGGTGACGCAGACCAGCTTGCCCAGGGGGATCTCCACATCGATGTGCTTGAGGTTGTTTTTGTGGGCATCGGTGAGCTTGAGGGAGACGGCTTTGCCAGGTCGCCGCTGAGCTGGGGTTGGGATCCGCCGCCGCCCCGCCAGATAGGCGCCGGTGAGGGAGCGCTCGCAGGCTAGGATGTCGGCTAGAGATCCTTGGGCCACCACTTCTCCGCCGTGGATGCCAGCGCCAGGGCCAATGTCCACGATGTGGTCGGCGGCGCGAATGGTCTCTTCATCGTGTTCCACCACAATTAAGGTGTTGCCCAGATCCCGTAGGCGGAATAGGGTTTGCAAGAGGCGTTGGTTATCCCGCTGGTGCAGGCCAATGGAGGGTTCGTCCAGCACGTAGAGCACCCCCGTCAGGCCGGAGCCAATCTGGCTGGCCAGTCGGATCCGCTGCGCCTCGCCCCCCGAAAGGGTCATGGCCGGTCGGGCCAGGGTGAGGTAGTCAAGGCCCACGTCAATTAAAAACTGCAG
>NZ_JANSJN010000092.1:0-1272 GCF_047462555.1 Synechococcus sp. B60.1 | reverse complement strand
ACCCCTTCAAAGCGGCGGTAGTAGCCCCGGCTCCCCTGGGGGGATTCCGCCTCAACGTAGATCTCCTGGTCGCTGCCGTAGAGGAGGAGCTGCTGCTGCTCGGGGGTAAGGTCGCACCAGCGGCTGCTGAGCTCAAAGCCAAAGGCCTTAGCAGCCCCCGCCAGTAGGGCCAGATAGTAGGGGTTCTCCCGCTCCGCCCAGGGGGCAATGGCCGCATAGAGGGGGAGCTTGGGATCCGGCACGATCCGGTCGGGGTCGAAGATGGGTTCAAAGCCCAGGCCGTGACAGACGGGACAGGCGCCGATGGGGGAGTTAAAGGAAAATAGCCGCGGCGACAGCTCGCCCAGCACGGAGCCGTGTTCGGGGCAGGCAAATTGTTCCGAAAAGATCAGCTCCGTTGGCTTGCCGTTGAGGTACTGCCCCGCCACCTCGGCTACTTTTTGCAGCAGGTGTTCCCGTTCGTCTTCACGGGGCAAGAGCTCCACCACCGCCAGTCCCCCCGACTGGCGCAGACAGGTGGTCAGGGAATCGGCCAGCCGCTCTGCCATGTTGGGGCCCTTAACCAGCCGATCCACCACCACCTCAATGGTGTGGGCCTTGGTTTTGGCCAACTCAATTTCCTCGCTGAGATCCCGCACCTGGCCGTCGATGCGCACCCGCACAAACCCCTGCTGGCGCAGGCTTTGCAAGAGCGCTGCGTGGGTGCCCTTTTTTCCCCTCACCACGGGCGCAAGCAACTGAAAGCGCGTCCGCTCCGGCAGGGCCAGGATCTGGTCCACCATTTGATCCACCGTCTGGGGGGCAATCACCCGGTCACAATGGGGGCAGTGGGGGATCCCGGCCCGCCCATACAGCAGCCGCAGGTAGTCGTAGATTTCGGTCACGGTGCCAACCGTGGAGCGGGGGTTGTGGCTGGTGGACTTTTGGTCGATGGCAATGGCTGGGCTCAAGCCCTCGATGCGGTCTACATCCGGTTTGTCCAGTTGCCCCAGAAATTGCCGCGCATAGGCGCTGAGGGACTCCACGTAGCGCCGCTGCCCCTCGGCAAAGATGGTGTCGAAGGCCAGAGAAGATTTTCCAGACCCGGAGACGCCGGTAAACACCACCAGGCGATTGCGCGGGATCCGCAGCTCGAGGTTTTTGAGGTTGTGCTGCCGCGCCCCCACCACATGGATTTCGTTTTGGCCGGACATCTCATCCCCTCTGTGTGCAGCGTGGGTGGAGACTCTGCCCAAAATTGGCGAGTCGAAAAACAACAAAAGTTAAGGAACA
>NZ_JANSJN010000091.1:0-11078 GCF_047462555.1 Synechococcus sp. B60.1 | reverse complement strand
TTTTCTACAACGTTGCTACTAATCAGCAACCGGGGTTGGGAACCCGCCTCGTGAGTCTTGGATGCTTCAGCTCTACTATGGCTAGCGCCACGCTTCGCGAACAGAGACCCGGTACACGGGATCCATGAAGCAACTGGGGCAGAAGAAGAGACAAAAATCTCGCCGTAAAGCGGATGGGGAAACCCCACCCGCCTGCGCGGTGGGGTAGTTCATCGCAGTCCGTTGCTGAACCCGTAACGGTGTTGTCAAGACGCCTCTAGCCAATTCCTTGAAGCAAATCCCCAAAGTTCTGCTGACTTTTCTGTTCGCGTCAGCGGGACGGACTCCTTGCAGGCTGGCTGAGAGATTAATCTCCCCCGAACGCTTGCCACCAGTCGGGTTTTTCACCGTTTTAGAGGCTCACCTTGGTGACAACTATACGATTGATGAGCAACTAAAATTGCTGACAGGCTTTTCCGCCCCGCCCTACTCGCGTCAGCGGCGCGGAGCGCTGAGTACGGGGCCACCAAGCTATCCCTCTGTGTTGGTCTATCGCTCCGCCCACGAGCCAAAGCGCCTGCTGAAGTCCGCAGACACCCTCGATCGGGAAGAGGTGATCCCTGGCTTCCAGTTGCCACTTGCCGCTCTCTTCCAGAAGCTGCCTTTCTAGCCTGCAACCGGCTCCCCCTTAGATCGGCCAAGGCCAAAACTTTAAGAGGTGGCGCACAGCCACCCCACCGGGAAAAGGACTCTCCCATCCAATTCAAACAAGCGCCGGCACCCGTGCTTCAGACAAAGCTTCCCTGAGGGCTCGCACCTGGGCCACCATGGCCACTTCATCCTGAAGGCGACTGACAGCTTTGCCCACCCCCACTCCTGAAGCGCCGGCAGCGATGGCTAGGGGCACCGTCACCGTTGAGAGGCCAGAGGCGCAGATGACCGGCAGCGAGACCACCCGGCTGATCTCATAGGCGGCAGCCAGGGTGGGGGCAGCCTTCTCAATCAGGCCTAGGGATCCGCCGTGACGGGGCTCAGCGCTGGTGCCGCCCTCGGTTTGGATGAGATCGGCCCCCAGATCTTCCAGTTTCTCGGCCAATTCCGCCTGCTGATCCAAAGGCAGCGTGTGGGGAACGGTTACCGACAAAAGCGTGCGCGGCAGCAGAGAGCGGGTTTGGCGGGTGAGCTCTAGAACTTCCGCAGCGGAGAAGATGCGGCCCGAAGGGTAGAAGCTGTCGTAATTGCCGATTTCGGCCATGTCGGCCCCCGCCTGCACAGCGGCAGCCAATTGCTGCGGCTCCACCGCCGACACACAGATGGGCAGATCAATTTGCGCTCGCACCTGCTGCACCAATTCGGGACTGGCGGCGATGTCCACCCAAGTGGCTCCTCCCTCCTGGGCGGCACGGGTGACTTTCAGCACCGACTGCAGGTCGAAGTTTTGCAGGCCGCTGATGATCTTGAGGGCACGGCGCCGGGCAAGGGCGTCGAAAAGGGCAGCTTGAGAGGCTGTGGTCATAGGCTCGTTAGCTTGTTGAAACGGGATACAAGAGGAGTGAAAGCAAATCGGCTGGGGCAACCTTTGCTCAGTCTAGAGGGTTTGCTGCCATCCTACAAGGGATCCGCCCTTGGCCGGTCACCCCAATTTTTGCGGGCTATCCCAAGATCTTTCAATACAATAGGGATCCCCTCTTCTGCTCTTGCCATGTACCGCTCTCCTTTCCCCTTCTTGGGCCTGGCTGAGCCGGATCCGGAGCTGGCCCAAGCCATTGTGTTGCCTATCCCCTACGAGGCCACCACCTCCTACGGCAAAGGCACGGCCAAAGGCCCTCAGGCGCTGTTGCAGGCTTCTGCCTATGTAGAGATCTACGACGAGGTGAGAGACTGCCAGCCGGCTCTCCACCCCGACTTTGCCGCAGAGACCTCCCGCTACTGGACGGCGCCGCCAGTGGAGTTCGAGGGGCTGGACGCCCACGAGTTGGCCATGGCCGCAATTCAGCGCCGCGCTGCCGAGTGGGTAAGGCCAGGGCGGTTTCTGCTCTCCATTGGCGGGGAGCACTCCATCACTGGCCCCTTGATTGCCGCCCACCTGTCCCACTACCCAGAACTGCACGTGCTGCAGATCGATGCCCACTGCGACCTGAGAGACAGCTACGAGGGATCCCGCTACTCCCACGCTTCCGCCATGGCCCGTGTGGTGGAGCAAGTGGGCGGCCGCCTCACCCAAGTGGGGATCCGCTCCCTCTGCGCCGAAGACCGCCAGGCCATTCGCAAGCACCGCTTGCACACCTTCTTTGCCCACAGCCTGCACGGCAAGCCAGCCCAGGAGTGGATCCCCGAGGTGATCGCCACGCTGGGATCCCAGGTTTACCTGACGGTGGATGTGGACGGGTTGGATCCTGCGGTCGTGCCGGCCACGGGCACCCCTGAACCCGGCGGCTTGGGCTGGTGGGAGACCGTAGAGCTGATCCGGGCCCTGGGGCAGCAGCGGCAAATCGTCGGCGCCGATGTGGTGGAGCTGGCGGTCACCGGGGAACGGGAAACCGATCGCCGCAGCGCCTTCACCGCCGCCAAGCTGGCCTATCAGATCCTGGCAGCGGCCTTGGGCTAGGCTCCAGAAGAACTGGGCTATGGCTGGGTTCCCCCTGTTTCCACCTGGCCGCTGGAGCACCGGCTCCAATCTCGAAGTATCCAGACAAAACGAGGACTGGACTCTCTCTGTCGAGATCTTCTGCTAGCTTCCTAGGTGGCCCTAGCCATGTCTCCGCCTTCTTCCAGCTCCCTTGAAGCGTCGCCGCCCCCCGTTGACGAAGAGCTCATCCACAGCCGCATTCAGGCCATCCGCGCCCGGATCCCAGGCCATGTGGAGATCATGGCGGTGAGCAAAGGCTACAGCGTCAACCACATCCGCGCCGCCTATCGAGCCGGGATCCGCCACTTTGGCGAAAGCCGAGTGCAAGAGGCAGCCGCCAAACAGGCGCAACTGCAGGATCTGACCGATATTGTCTGGCACTTGATCGGGCATTTGCAGACCAATAAGGTAAAGCCGGCCCTCAGACAATTTGCCTGGATTGACAGCGTTGATAGCCTGCGCCTGGCCAAGCTGATCAACCAAAAAGCCTGGGAGCTGCACCTTACCCCCAAGCTCTGCTTGCAGGTGAAATTGGCCCCGGATCCCAATAAATTCGGCTGGCTCATCCCCGATCTGCTGCAAAGCCTGCCGCAACTGAACCAACTGCTACAGGTGCAAATTGTGGGCCTGATGACCATTTTGCCTTTGGGCTTGAGCTCAGAGGCAGCTCTAGAGCTGTTTCGCAAGCTGGCCGAGCTGGCCGATCACATCCAGCGCAGCGGCTACGAGCATCTGCAGTTGCACACCCTCTCCATGGGCATGTCCGACGATTACCCCCTGGCGGTAGCCGCAGGCTCCAACCTGATTCGGCTGGGGCGCGCTTTGTTCGCCGATGCCGAGCGGAAATAGCATAGATGGAGCCTCCATGAAGCCGCTGAATTGTGATTAAATTTTGTGTAAAGCCGCGCAACTCCGGAGTTGCCCTGCAGGGCACGCTCTGGGTTGGAGTTCGGCCTGAATCGGGCAAAAACAGGGCAATCCCGCCCAAAATTTACCCTGTCGGGGAAATTTTAGGGAAACTTGTAATCATTTGCGTCACTCCCGTTAACACGTGTTCAAGCTGGACAAGGAGCGCAGTAGACTCTGGCCAAAGCAGTGGCTGGACAAGTGGGATGACATCTTCACTTCTTCTGGGTAAACTCGACTCGTCGAACCCATGGGTTTTGTTAACCTGCCTCGGCAGCTTCTTGAGCAAACCCTGTCTCGACCTTCTGAAAGACTTTAACTAAAAAAATAAAGGTTGGAGATGCCCTTTGGCTTGACTGGGCCACTCAAGATCCAATCAAGAGGCTGAATCCTGCGCTTGCCGCAAACCATGACCTGTAGTGAGGATTTGGACGATGAATGTCAATGGAATTTGGAGCAGGGTAAGAGATTTTGTGGGCCTGAATGATCCCGTGGACGGCCTGGAAGAGTACCCTGAGATGGAAGAGCAGGATGATTACAAAGTGCTCTACGAGGGACGCCGTTCCCAACCGGCTCCTGAAGAGCAGGAAGCCAGTGCCCTTCCACGCGGACGTCGACAACGGGGAGCGGAAGCCGGGGAAGGGTCTGTCGGTCGAGAAGAGTCGCGGGGCCATCGGCGCAGTCAACCTCGGGATCGCTTAGCAGGGGGCAGTATGGGGAGCAACGTAATTGGATTACCGGGTGTCAACCCACCCACCAGCGAAGTGGTGGTGCTGGAGCCGCGCAGCTTTGACGAGATGGCACAAGTCATCCAGTACCTGCGGGAGCGTAAGACGGTGATCATGAACTTGACCCTGATGGATCCCGCCGAAGCACAGCGCTCGGTGGATTTTGTTGCCGGTGGCACCTACGCCATCGATGGCCACCAGGAGCGCATTGGCGAAAACATTTTTTTGTTCACCCCCAGCACGGTGACGGTCTCCACCCCCAGTAGCCAAGGGGTGCAGCCGCTGCAGCGTCCCTTGCACAGCCCTGCCCCTCTCTGGCCCAGCAGCTATGAACATTTGCAGGCGGTGGGCCAGCACTAGCCAGTATGGAGCGACCACTGCTGAGTGTGATCGGGGGGGGAGCCATGGGATCCGCCCTGCTGCGGCGTTGGGTGACTGCGGGGCTTTATCCTGCAGCTCAGGTGGCTCTGCGGGAGCCCGACCCGGACAAGGCCAAGACCCTACAGCAGGAGCTGGGCATTCGGCTGTTGGCGGATCTATCTCAGGCGGGAGAGTCTGAGATTGTATTTTTGGCCGTCAAGCCCCAGGTTTTCCCGCAGGTGGTGGCTGAGATGGGCCAGCCGTCCGCCGCGCAGTTGGTGATCTCGATTATGGCCGGGATCCCTTTGCAGCAGTTGCAGCAGGCTTTTCCCCAGCAGAGGGTGGTGCGCACCATGCCCAACACACCGGCGCTGGTGGGAGCAGGGATCACGGCTATCTGCTACGGGCCAGGAGTGACGCCTGATCAGAAGGAGCAGGTGGAAAGGTTGTTTCGGGCTGTAGGCCAGGTGGTGACGGTGGCCGAAAGCCAAATGGATGCGGTGACGGCCCTGTCGGGATCGGGGCCGGGGTATTTGGCGGTGATCCTGGAAGCGCTGATCGACGGGGGGGTGGGGGTGGGTCTGCCGCGTCCCCTCGCCACCCAACTGGCGATGCAGACCTTGGCGGGCACGGCTGCCCTTTTACAGCACGAGAAGCTCCACCCCGCCCTTCTCAAGGATCAAGTGACCAGCCCAGGGGGAACGACCATCGCCGGGATCCAAGTCCTGGAAGAGGGGGGAGTACGGGGGGCCTTGATGCAGGCGGTGCGGGCAGCCTACGAGCGCTCCCGCCAGCTACAGGGCTCCTAGGGCCTGCCACAGCGGGCGGGTGATCCAGTTCCATCCCACCTTGAGCTGGTGCTCCAGGGTAGGTAGACGCACCAGGTAGATGGCTCGTCGGGCCAAATAGCCCAGGGGGCCGCTCAGGGTGAGGCCGCCGAGGGTAGAAAGCGCCGCCGTATCCGTCCCCAAGCTGAGCATTTCCCCCAGAGAAAAGTAGCGGAACGGCAGCAGGGGCCGCTCCTGCGTGAGCAAGGCCCACAGGTTCCAAGCGCAATAGCCGGCCTGTTGAAAAGCTGCTTGGGCGGTGGCGGGCACCGGCTGGCCTTCGGCATCCACCACCGCCGCTACGTCTCCCAGGGCAAACACTTCTGGAAAGGGGGGAGTTTGCAGGGTGGGCAAAACCTGCAGCCGTCCCCGCTCACTTTTGGGCAGATCCAAGTTGGCGATCACCGCTGCCGGTCGGGTTCCGACGGTCCACAGCACCGCATCCACAAGATCCGTAGCCGTCTCCTGGGCCTCCAGCCGCTGCAATTGTAGGCGGAAGGGGGGGGCGCTGTTCTCACCCAGGGCCTCGATGCCCAAAACCTTGGTTTGCAACTCCACCTGCACCCGCCGTTGGGCCAACGCCACTTGGGCCGCCTCCCGGCTGGAAGGAGCAAAGCCCGACAAAATCCGGGATCCCCCCTCAATAAGACGGATCCGTCCCCGCGATCCCAGCCGGTCTGCCAATTTGCAGGCTAGCTCCACGCCGCTTGCCCCCGCCCCGGCAATGGCCAGAGTTATCGGCTGAGCCGGATCCCGCGCCTCCAGAGTTTTCAGGTGGGCCCGCAGCCGTTGGGCATCTGCCAGGGTGCGGAAGGGAAAGGCAAACTCCGCTGCTCCCGGCACGCTCTCCAGAGGGGTTTCCCCTCCCAGCGCCAGCACCAAGGTGTCGTACTCCAGGCTTTGCCCCTCTCTCAGCAGGACGCGGCGGGCTTTCAGGTCGATGGACTGCACAGAGCCCTGGCAAAACTGCACCGACTCTGGCGGCAGCAGATCCTGGAAGCGGGGAGCCACCTCCCAGTCTTCCAGCTCGCCCGTGAGCAGCTCGTAGAGCAACGGGGCAAAGACAAAGCGCTCCTGCCGATCCACCAGCGTAATCTGTGGCGGCTCCGGCCAAGGTCGGCGGACGAGCTCCAGGGCTGTGTACAACCCGCCAAAGCCACCCCCAAGAATGCAAATACGACTCATGCTGCGAGGGTTGAAGGTAACATCAGCTTAACAAACCATCCAGCTTCCTACCCTGGGGCTCTGCCTTGCGCAGGGGAACAGCCGCTTGCGGCGGAGAGGCCGTCGCCGCATTGACTCTGCAGGGTAGGGTGCCATCCAAAAAGCCGAGGATCCCCCAAACCAGGCTGACGGTAGACACCCAGAAGAGCCACAGCCCTCCTGCCCAAGGGGGCGGCAGATCCAGAGCCATCCCCCCGATTAGCGGCCCGATAGCAAAGCCTACTGCCCAGCAGAGGGAGTTGATCGACAGATAGACCCCCCGCAGATGATCCGGGGCCAAATCTGCCACCAGCGCCGAAGCGGAGGGATTGTAGCTCACCAAGGCCAACGAGAGCACCGCCAAGGCCAAAGCCGCCATCCCCATAGCTGGCATCGCTCCCAACTGCGCTGCCAAGCTGCTGAGCCAAATCAATCCAAATCCCAGCCCCCACATCAGTGCAGATCCCTGGAGGGCACGGACGCGCGTCCAGCGATTGAGCCAACGAGCTGCCGGCAGCTGCAGCAGGGCAATGAGGGCGCCGTGCAGGGCAAACAACGTGCCAATCTGTACCTCAGGGATCCCAGCCCCCTTGCGCAAGTAAAGGGGCAAGCTGCTGCTGAGCTGGGCAATGTAGGTGGTGAAGAAAATGTTGGCCAGGGCAAACACCACCAGGGAGCGATCCCTCAGGGCAGTTTTCCAGCCGGCCCACAGGGGCTCTGCCGCCGACTGAGCTACCCGAGTTTCCCGAATGCAAAACCAGAGCAGCGCTAGAAAAATCAAGTAGGTGAGGCCGTCGATCACAAACAAGAGGCGGTAGTTCTTTGTCAGGGCTACCAGAGCGCTGGCCATGGCCACGCCGAGGCTGAGGCCCAAGTTATCCCCCAGGCGGTTGAGGGCATAGGCTTCGTTGCGCTGCTCGCGCGTGGTTAGGTCGGCTACAATTGCCTCCACTGGTGGCCAGTACAAACCTTGACCCATCCCCGCTACCAGACTGGCCAGGGCAAAACTGTAGAAACCCTGGGAGAGGGCAAACCCAAACGAGCCAGCAGCAGAAATGGCCAGCGAGAGGATCAAAGTGGAGCGGCGCCCCCAAGCGCCGTCAGCCATTGAGCCGCCGAGAATGCGGCCAAGCACGCCACTTAGAGCCATGAGGCCCAGTCCCAGCCCCACTTGAGTGGCCCTTAGCCCCACCTGGTCAACAAAAAAGAGGGGGGTGTAGAAGAGGGCAAAGCCGGTTCCGGTTTGGGAAAGCAGCCGACCGACGAAGATTAGCCAGACCTGAAAACTGAGCTGTGGCCACCAGGAAGGGATCCGCATAGGAGATGCAACGGGAGACAAGTTACCTAGCCTACGGGATCCCGCTTGTTGGCGCCAGATCCAGCTCAGCAGGCAGAACACTCGGCGGGAGCCAGCGGCTCCTCCTCCAGGGATCCAGCGGAAACCGCAATTAACTCCCCCAAATTGAGGTATTCGCTCAACAGCCGCGCCAGCCGGTACACTCGGTAGTCGAGCTGGATCAAGTTATTCTCCCTCACCTCACATCACCCCTGCATGCACCTCTTCAACGGTCTTGCAGCCCGTTCTTGAGCCAGCTGTAGACCGCCTGTCGCCTTCCTCAGTTAGGAAGTGCCAACGGCAAAGGGATCAAGCCGCGAGGCTGCTGGATCCAACTATAACAAAATTTGACAAAGCTTTAAACAACCCTTAATAGAGAAAGCGCCGCTGTCCCTGCCCCCAGCTCCTCCCTGGGGCCGCTAGGTTAGACTGCTGCTAGCTGACGGCCACTGGCGACTTGGCCGCCCCAGTGCGCCCTTCCTCTTCTTCCTCTGAAGGAACAGCCACAAACTCGATGTGGTTGAGCAGCGTCGTCACAAAGGCAAAGAGCAGAAAAGGCAGGGAGATGACCAAGATCAGCGCGATGGTGAGAAAGGCGTAGAGGGGGCTGTTCATCAAAGAGAGGGCGGCGCCCAGGCCGGCAAAAATCACGATTAGCCAAACGATGATCTGGCCGTAGATATCCCCAAAGGAGAGGGTGCAGGTAAAGCGGTAGCGGGTGTGGGTGTTCATGGCAATTCCTCAGGATAGCCTGCTTGGCTTGATCCTGACCAGGAACCAAGCCTTAGCCTCATGGGTGGATGAGTACCTTGAGATTTTAGACGAGAGAAGGGGAAATGCCTCTCTTTCCTAAGAAATGTCTCAAGGATCGGTTGAGCAAGCCGGATCCCCCGTCTCTCCGCAGACAGGATGCTATTGTCGAGATCACAGACTCTTTCGGGTAGGCAGCAGCCATGTGCATTTGTATTCACTGCTACTATGTGGATCGCTGCACCACCTATCACGCCGTGGAAGCGCAGCACCAACAGCCCCACCTCACCCTGACGCCGGATTTTGAGCCGCAAGGACCCCAGATCAACGTCAATATCCGCAACGGGGGCACCGAGATGGAGTGGGATGTGGTGGCCTGCCAGAGTTTTCGCGAGGAGCGGAACAAGTGGGCAAGGCTCCGCCCCCACGCGGTCGTTCCCACTTAAAACTAGAGTAATCTAGAGATGGCCTAGATTGCCGAGAAGGGTTCTCCGCGCCTGCAAGGCCTGAGGCGGGGGTCTGCCCTTAGTAGAGGAGTTGTTTTGTCCATTTCGAGAGACGGGAAGACGATGATGCTGACCGCAAGCCCGACAGCACCGCTGCTGGATGCTCGTCAACGAGTAAGCCAGTTTATGCGGCATCTCCAGGATGAGATCTGTGCTCGACTAGAGGCACTGGACGGCAAAGCCAAGTTTCGCGAGGACAGTTGGGAGCGTCCTGGCGGTGGCGGCGGTCGCTCGCGGGTCATTCAGCAGGGAGGGGTGTTCGAGCAAGGAGGGGTCAATTTTTCCGAGGTGTTCGGATCCCAGCTGCCCCCCTCGATCCTCAAGCAGCGTCCGGAGACAGCAGGTCATTCCTTCTACGCCACCGGCACCTCTATGGTGTTGCACCCCCGCAACCCTTATGTGCCAACAGTTCACCTCAACTACCGCTATTTTGAAGCAGGGCCGGTTTGGTGGTTTGGCGGCGGCATGGATCTCACCCCCTACTACCTGTTTGAGGAGGATGCAACCCATTTTCACCGCACCATCAAGGCGGCTTGCGACCGGCTGGATCCGGCCTACTACCCGGCTTTTAAGATCTGGTGCGACCGCTACTTCTTCTTGCCCCATCGGGGCGAGGCCCGCGGCGTTGGTGGCATTTTCTTTGATTATCAAGACGACCGGCCCGGGCTGCTCTACCGTCCTGAGGGGGAGGCAGAAGCGGATCCTGACCAGCTTGCCTCTGAGCCGCCGCCACTCCAGGCGCGGGTGGGATCCCGCAGTTGGGAACATCTTTTTGAGCTGGTGCAAGCCTGTGCCGAGGCGTTCTTGCCGGCCTATGTGCCGATTGTAGAGCGGCGGCAGGGGATGGAATGGGGGGAGCGGGAGCGACAGTTCCAGCTCTACCGGCGCGGGCGCTATGTGGAGTTCAACCTGGTCTACGACCGGGGCACGATCTTTGGGCTGCAGACCCAAGGCCGCACTGAGTCGATCCTGATGTCATTGCCGCCATTGGTGCGCTGGGAATACGGCTACGAGCCGCCGCCCGATAGCTGGGAAGCCCAGCTCTACGAAGTGCTGCGCCAGCCCCGGGAGTGGGTCTAGGCCAGCAATAGGCGTCCCTCTTCCTGAGGAGTGCAGTGTCTTCTTCTCTGCCCCTTGCCTACCGCTTGCAACCCCCCCGCCAAGGTAGGCCTGGAAAGGTGCCGGTGTTGGTGATGCTGCACGGGATCGGCAGCCACGAGGGGGATCTCCTCCAATTGGCTCCTTACTTGGATCCCCGCCTAGCGGTAATTAGCCTAAGGGCACCGCTTCCCTGGGGGGCGGGCGGCTTTGCCTGGTTTGAAATGGCTTGGACGCCGGAAGGGCTGGTGGGGGATCCGGAGCAAGCCCGCCGTAGCCGGGAGCTTTTAAGCCACTTTCTGGATCAGGGGATCCCGAGTCTGGGTTTGGATCCGGCGCAGGTGTATTTGCTGGGGTTTAGCCAGGGGGCAATTATGAGCTTGTATCTGGCTCTCACCCAGCCTGAAAAGCTGGCCGGGGTGGTGGCAATTAGCGGTCGCCTTTCGCCAGAGATCCTAGCTGAGGCGGTAGAACCCGCCCGGCTGCAGCACCTCAGTATCCTGGTGGTTCACGGCACCGCCGATGCCGTCTTGCCGGTGGCTTTTGGCCGCCAGATCCGCGACTACTTTGCCTCTTTGCCCCTAAGCTTTACCTACCGCGAGTACGCAATGGGCCACGAGGTTTCCCCAGAAAGTTTGCGGGATATCCAAGGGTGGTTGCAAAGTCAGTTGGACAAAAAATGAACTACCCCACCGCGTAGGCGGGTGGGGTTTCCTCACCCGCTTGGCAGCAGAGCTTTTGTCTCTTCTTCTGCCC
>NZ_JANSJN010000090.1:1493-11310 GCF_047462555.1 Synechococcus sp. B60.1 | reverse complement strand
GAAAGCCATCAGTTTCTGTAACAGAGATCCTGGAGTCCCTCCACGAGCAGCCACGGGATGTCCCACCGCGTGGTTGTAGAGTACCCTACTTTCTTTCGCGGGGGTGTCTGGATCCTGGCCCTGACGCTGCAAGTCCAGGAGGGGCCCCCCAGTAGCTAAGGTTTGCTGAGAGCACCTTTAGGAGAGTCCCGAGAAGGGGTGGGATCCCTCCTGGCTAAAGTTGGCAAGCCCCTTCCTGGCCAGAGGAGGGTTGACCAAGCCGGGGGGCTGCTTGCGGCTATTTGGGCAGGTTGCTTCCATAATCAGGAAAGTGTCCACTCGAGGGCCTGGCCAATGGAGGCCATACGCTCACTTTTGCAAGAGGAGCCTATCCTCTCGTTTGCTCTACTGCTGGGGGTGATCCTGGTGGTGCCGCTGCTCTTTGAGCGGCTGCACTTGCCGGGGCTGGTGGGCCTTTTGGCGGCGGGGATCGCCCTGGGGCCGCAGGGGCTGAACCTACTGAGCTCAAAGCTGCCGACAGTGCAGTTGCTTTCGGATATCGGCGTGGTCTACCTGCTGTTTGTGGCTGGGCTGGAGATCGACCTGGAGCAATTTCGGCAGACCCGCAACCGCTCCGCCACCTTTGGCGTGTTGACCTTTGCCATCCCCCTAACCGTGGGCACTGCCATTGGGCGGCTATTTGGCTTCGGCTGGAACGCCGCCATCCTGCTGGGATCCCTGTTTGCCTCCCACACTCCCCTGGGCTACCCCATTGTCAGCCGCTATGGCCTGGTGAAAAACGAGGCGGTGCTGGTCACCATCGGCGGCACCATCTTCACCGACATTGCCGCGCTGCTGGTCTTGGCAGTCTGTGTCGGCATCCACGGCGGTGAGTTTTCCCTCTGGAGCTTGGTGCGGCTGCTGGGATCCCTGCTGCTGTATGCGGCTGCGGTCCTGTTTGGGGTGGACTGGCTGGGGCAGCGGTTTTTTCGTGTAACCGGCAGCGAAGAGGGCAACCAATTTTTGTTTGTGCTGCTGGCTCTGTTTGTGGCAGCTCTGGGGGCGCAGTGGATTGGGGTAGAGAAGATCATCGGCGCCTTTCTGGCGGGGCTAGCCGTGAACGATGTGCTGCGGGAGGGCTCTGTCAAAGAAAAGATCGTCTTTGTCGGCAGCATCTTGTTCATCCCCGTCTTTTTTGTGGATATAGGGCTGTTGCTCGACCTGCGCGCCTTTCTGCAAACCCTCAGCTCCCTTTGGCTGATACTGAGTATCCTGCTGGGGTTGACTCTAAGCAAATACGCTGCCGCCCAACTCTGTCAGTGGCTCTACCACTACACCCCGGCGCAAAAGCTGATGATGTGGTCGCTTTCCTTACCCCAGGTGGCGGCCACCTTGGCAGCAACCCTGGTGGGGTACCGCGTGGGGTTGCTCAATGCAGAGGTGCTCAACAGCGTGGTGGTGTTAATGCTGGTTACGGCCACGCTGGGCCCAATTTTGACCACTCGGGCGGCTACGCAGATGGCCAGGGAGGAGGAACAGGGCCGACTCCCGTCTGGGGCAGGGGTCTCTGTAGCGCAGCCTCCACAGCCCTACGTGGTCGTGGTGCCCCTGGCCAATCCCGAAACCGAGGAAAACCTGCTGGAGATGGCCTGCCTCCTGGCCAAGCACGAGGGCGGGCGGGTGGTTCCCCTCGCAGTGGCGACCGGCCACCTGCACATGGACTCTCCCTTGCTGCAGGACTCTCTAGAACACGGCGAGGGTCTGCTGCGGCGGGCAGTGGAGTTTTGTCAGGCCTTGGGAGTAGAAGTTACCCCCCTCAGCCGCATCGACAGCCACGTTGCCCAAGGGATCAGCCACGCCAGCCGTGAGCAGAACGCCAGCCTCATCGTCATGGGCTGGAGCGATCCCACCCGCTTGCGGGCCCGCCTCTTCGGCAGTGTCATCAACAGTGTCCTCTGGGCTGCCCATTGCCCGGTTGCCGTGGCGCGCCTGCTCCAGCCCCCTCACAAGCTGCGGCGGATCCTGGTGGCGCTGGAAAACTTTCGCTCGCAGGCGGCTCGGGCAGTGCGCTTAGCCGAGATCTTGGCTGCCGCCAACCAGGGAGAGGTTACCTTGCTCCACATCTGCCCAGGCGGTACCCCCGAAAGCGATCGCCAGTGGCTGGAGGCGCAGCTTTTGTCCCTGGCCCAACAGCCAGACTTGGGCTACCCCGTCCAGGTAAAAGTCTTGGCCAGCGACGAGGTCGTCAAAGCTCTCTTGCAGGAGGCCCAAGGGTTTGACCTGGTGGTGTTGCCCTCTTTTCGGCGGCGTAACCCCAGCGGGAGCCTATCCTTCAGCGACACGACCACTCGCCTCCTAGAACGCCTCACCTGCTCTTTGATCATGGTTGGGGAGCCCCTCTGAGGCCTACAGGGATCCCTTCTTTGCCCGACAGCGCAGCTTTCCTTATCACACAGCGGGGCGGCTTGGTAGCCCCGTACTTAAGTGCGGGGCGAAAAAGCCCGTAAGCAACTTTGGTTGCTCATCAGACGTGGTAGCGATAGCTGCTAGCGGGCCTAGAAAGGCTGATGGGTGTGGGGGTGCTGCTTGATGTTGTCGGCATCCCTCACTTCCATTACCGCGTTGAGAATTCGCCGCGGCTCAGCGCTGAGATGGAGCTTGAACACCCCCCTCTCTGGCGTGCAGACCTGGTGCAGGGGGATGTGACGAAATTGGGGCTTGCTGCGGTACGTACGGGCCGCCGCTTGTAGCCGCTCCACAAAACCTTCTCCCAGCACCACCCCTGGCGGGAAAACATCGGCGGGCAAAGTCGGGATCCCGTTATCGACAACTTCTGCGTAAGTAGTGGCGTAGAGAAGGCAGTAAGAAGTGCTGCGGCGCTCTTGGGCGAGGCAATCCAGGGCGGCGGCGGGAACCGGCTCGGCCACCAACACCTCCCTGAGGCGACCGTCCTCATCCCGTTGGAAGCAAGAGGCCACTCCCAGAACTACATAGTCCAGCCCCTGGACGGGGCCTGAACTGAGGTGAGTTTGCGCCGTATCCGCCATCGCTGCCCCCTCCGCATTGCTGGTTGAACTTTACTTGACCTCAGGTAAGTACCGGGATCCCATGACAAAACCCCTTGTCCTCACCTTAGCAACAACTTCGGGGTTGGACATCGGAGGCTTACTCTGGGGCAAACTCAGCCCGCAGTTGCCTAGGCGTGAACGCCTCCCGACACTCATCTTCGTTGAGTAAACGCAACTTAGATAGAGGACGGGCTTCACGCTTCACAGACTTGTTTGGACTTGTTTGTCCAGAGGCCTCAGCGTGCTGCCACCGTGCGACCCACGGCGGGAAACTCTCCGGAGATTTAACTTGTTCTCCTCAAGTGTAGGACGAACGGCTTTCATCCCGACACTGATTTACTCTTGAGTAAGCACAATTCACAAATACAGTGCGGGGCTTCCCGCCGATTAAGCTAAAACTCCTGCCGCGCTTCTAGGGCACGGGCCAGGGTGACCTCGTCGGCATACTCCAGCTCGGATCCCATGGGCAGGCCAAAGGCCAGACGGGTCATGCGCAGGCCGGGGGCAACCGGCTTCAGGTAATCCTTAACCACGTGCATGGTGACCTCCCCCTCCACGCTGGGGCTGAGGGCAAAGATGAGCTCCTGGGGCTTTTCCCGCGCCACCCGGGCCACCAGCTCGCGGATGCGCAACTGCTCGGCCCCGATCCCGTTCATGGGCGAGATCAGGCCTCCCAAAACGTGGTAAAGGCCCTTGAACTCGCGGGTGCGCTCCATGGCGATGAGATCCTTGACATCGGCCACTACGCACCAGGTGGAGGGATCCCGCTGCGGCGAGCGACAGATCTCGCAGGGATCTTCCGCCGACCAGTTGAAGCAGACGGAGCAGTACTTAACGGTTTGCTTGGCCTCCAGCAGGGCTTTGGCCAGGGCTTCGACCTCGCTAGCGGGCCGGTTAATTAAGTGCAAGGCCAGGCGCTGAGCTGTTTTGGAGCCAATGCCGGGCAACCGCTGCAGCTCCTCGATCAGGCGAGCCAAAGGGCGAGTGTACATAGGAAGCCAGGCTGGCCGGGATCAGCCCAACCCCAACCCCGGCAGGCTAATATTTCCGGTCAGCTCCTCCATGCGTTTGCGCATCGTCTCGGCAGACTGGGTGTAGGCGTTCACCATCGCCGTTAGGAGCAAGTCCTCCACCACATCCACCGGCTCCTGGAGTACTTGGGGATCCAGAGAGACCTTGAGGGGCTCCTGGTTGCCGTTCACCGTCACCTTCACCAGCCCATTGCCGGCCTCGCCGACGATCTCCATTTCTTCCAGCTCTTTTTGCAGTTTTTGGGCACCGTCGCGCACCTCTTGGGCTTTCTTGAGGGCTTCCTGAATTTTGCCGAAGGGACCAAAGCCTCGGGTCATGGGATCCTCTTTCAGACACTGCTGTTCTACTCTACTCCTTTCCTCTCGCCGGTATAAAGTACCCGCCAAGCTGGGAACCCAGTTCAGATCGGCCTTTTTAGCCTGGGGTTAATCCTGACGAATTATCCTCAACAGAGAGGGCAAAAGCTCCCCCTGCCCCTCAGCGTCCTCTGCCTGGAGGTGTCATGGCTCAACTGTTGCAGGATCCGCAGTCGCTAGCCGCCCAGCCCAGCCCCGTGGGCCAAAAGTCTTCTCCCTTGTCCTGGCGGCGCTGGATCCCGGAGCGCTGGTATGTCCACCTGGGCCTGTGGCTGGCCTGTTTGGCGTTGGGGTTTCCGGTGTTGTATGCCCTGATCGTGAGCACCCAAAACAACGCCGAGGTGTTTCGCTATCAATTGACCTTTGGCTCTTCGTTTGCCTTTAACTGGCAGCAGGTGATGGTGGCGCGTCACCTAGGCCATTACATGGTCAACAGCGCCATCGTGGCGACGGCCATCACAGTGGGCAAGACGGTTTTGTCGCTGTTGGCGGGGCTGGCCTTTGTCTACTTTCGCTTTCCAGGCAAGGGGCTGGCCTTTGGCTTTGTGCTCATGACCTTGATGATGCCCACAGAAATCTTGATCATCGCCCTGCTGAGGCTAGTTACCAACTTGGGCTGGGGATCCACCTACTACGCTTTGATCGTGCCTTTTCTGGCCAGCGCCACGGCTACATTTTTGTTTCGCCAACATTTTTCCAACATCCCGCGCGAGCTGGCGGAGGCAGCCCAACTGGACGGGGCAAACCCCTTGCAGTTTCTCACCCAAGTGCTGATCCCCCTGAGCTGGAACGCCATCGGGGCCCAGGCGGTGATTCACTTCGTCTACGCTTGGAATATGTACCTGTGGCCCCGCTTGATCGTGCAAGGCCGGGAGCGACAGGTGGTGCAGGTGGGGCTGCAATCTCTACTCAACTTGGATAGCTCCGCCTCCTATGGCCCCATGATGCTGGGGGCGATCATCGCCAGCATTCCGCCGCTGGTGGTGTTTATTGCCCTGCAAAAGCCTTTCATGAGCGGCCTAGCCCTCAGCCGCGACAAGTAAACTGTCCCCAACTCATGCCCAGAGATCTGCGCCGTTTCATTGCCCTGCTGGAGTCCCGTGGCCAGCTTCGCCGCGTCGCCGCGGAGGTGGATCCCGATTTGGAAATTGCCGAGATCGCCGATCGCCTTTTGGCTTGCGGGGGGCCGGCGCTGCTGTTTGAGCGGGTGAAGGGATCCGCGATGCCGCTGCTGATCAACGTTTTGGGCACGGTGGAGCGCATCTGCTGGGCGCTGGGGATGGAGGAGCCGCGGGAGCTGGAGGAGCTGGGGAAAAAGTTGGCCTTGCTCTACCAGCCGCGCCCGCCAAAAAATTTTGCCCAGGCGGTGGAGCTGGGACAGGCGCTGTTTAGTGTCTTCAAGGCTAGGCCCAGCCGGGATCTGCTCCCCCCCTGTCAGCAGGTGGTGCTGCTCGATGAGGCGGTGGATCTCACCCAACTGCCCCTGCTGCGGGTCTATCCTGGCGATGCCGGGCGGGTGCTGACCTTGGGCCTGATGGTTACCAAAGACCCGGAAAACGGCATCCCCAACGTAGGGGTGTACCGCCTGCAGCTGCAAAGCCGCAACACGATGACGGTGCAGTGGCTGTCGGTGCGGGGGGCGACGCGGCACCTGCGCAAGGCGGCGGCCCTGGGCCGGAAGCTGGAAGTGGCGGTGGCCATCGGGGTGGATCCCGCCGTGATCCTGGCAGCGGCCACGCCCCTGCCGGTGGATCTCTCGGAGTGGCTGTTTGCCGGTCTCTACAGTGGGGAAGGACTGCCGCTAGCCCGCTGCAAGACAGTGGATCTGGAGGTACCGGCCCACGCTGAGATTGTGCTGGAGGGCACCATCACGCCGGGGGAGGTGGCCCCCGACGGCCCTGCCGGGGATCACATTGGCTACTACGGCCCTCGCAACGAGCAGGCTCCTCTCATTCGCTTCCACTGCCTCACCCACCGCCGGGATCCCCTCTACCTCACCACCTTCAGCGGCAAGCCCCCCAAGGAAAACGACATGATGGCGCTGGCCCTGAACCGCATTTACACCCCCATTCTGCGGCAGCAGGTGCCGGAGATTGTGGATTTCTTTTTGCCCATGGAGGCCCTGGGCTACAAGGCGGCGATTTTGTCCATCGACAAAGCCTACCCCGGCCAAGCGCGGCGGGCGGCCCTAGCTTTTTGGAGCGCCCTGCCTCAGTTTAGCTACACCAAGTTTGTCATCGTGGTGGACAAGGACATCAACGTGCGGGATCCGCGGCAGGTGCTCTGGTGCCTGTGTTCGCGGGTGGATCCGCAGCGGGATGTGTTTATTCTGCCGGACAACCCCTTTGACGCCCTGGACTTTGCCACCGAAAAGCGGGGCCTGGGGGGCAAGATGGGGATCGACGCCACCACCAAGATCCCGCCGGAAACGGACACCCCTTGGCGGCAGCCCCTGGCTCCGGATCCGGAAGTGGCCCGCCGGGTGGATCGCCGCTGGGCCGAGTACGGTCTGGCGGATCTCAAGCTGCAGCCGGCGGATCCGCGCCTGTTTGGCTACGAGTTCTAGGGAGGGCTAAGAGGCTGGCAGGTGCAACAGGCACTCTCTTGGGTAGTGCTGATCCTGAGCTATGTCGGGCTGGGGCTGGGATCCCTGCCCCGGTTGCGCATGAACCGGGCCACGATTGCCCTGGTGGGATCCGCTTTGCTCATTGCCCTGGGAACGGTGCCGCTGCCGCAGGCCTGGGCAGCCATCGACCCAACCACAATTGTCTTTCTCCTCAGCATGATGGTGGTGAACGCCAGCTTGTCCCAGGGCGGCGCCTTCCAGTTGGCTTTGCTGGGCCTAATTCGGGTTAGCCGCAGCCCCTTCGGGCTTTTGCTTATGCTGGTGTTTGGCAGTGGGCTGCTCTCGGCCTTTCTCCTCAACGATACCCTGGCGCTGGTGTTTACCCCCCTCACGCTGCAGGTAACCACTGTGCTGGGGCTGAACCCCATTCCCTATCTCTTGGGCTTGGCGGCAGCCACCAACCTAGGGTCTGTAGCCACCCTGAGCGGCAACCCGCAGAACATCCTCATCGGCTCCTTCTCCAGGATTGGCTACCTGGAGTTTGCCGCCCAGATGACCCCGATTGCCGTGGTGGGGCTGCTGCTGGAGGTGGGGCTGCTGTGGCTCTACTACCCCGAGGTGCGCTCGCTGCAGCCCTTCATCCATCAGGCGCCTTGGACGCCGCTGCGCCTCTACCCACCCCTGTTGCGCAAGAGCGTAGCCATTACAGTGGCGCTGTTTGGGGCCTTTGTGGCCGGCTTGCCCCTAGCCGAGTCGGCCCTGCTGGCAGCAGCCCTCTTGCTGATTACCCGCCGGCTGAAGCCGGAGCGGTTTTTGGGGCAGGTGGACTGGAATCTGTTGGTGATGTTCTCTGGGCTGTTTATCCTGACACGGGCAACCCGAGAGCTGCTGGCCGGCTGGGGACCCAGCCTAGGGCCCTGGGCGGAGCAGGTGGCGGGATCCCCGTTGGCGCTGCTGGCTGCTGTTGCCCTCCTGTCCAACCTCATCTCCAACGTGCCGGCAGTGCTGCTGCTGCAGTCGCTGCTCCCACTGCAGGGGACGACTGCCTGGCTACTCCTAGCTGCCGGCTCCACCTTGGCGGGCAATCTGACCTTGTTTGGGGCAGTGGCCAATTTGATTACCGTTGAGGCGGCAGCCAGAAAGGGGTATGTGTTGACCTTTGGGGAGCACCTGCGCTTTGGTCTGCCCCTAACGCTGCTGACTTTGGGCTTCAGTGGCCTGTGGCTGGGCCGGCCTTGAGCCTGTGATTTCCCACAAGAGGGACTAGAGAAATGCCTATGGCGTGGCGAGGGCAGCCAAAAGCTCATCTGCCAACAACACTGCCGTGTAGACCAAAGCCTGTCGCTGCTCAGGCGAGAGATCGCCAATGGCGGTTTGGGGATTGCTGAGCATGCCCTGCAACACCCTGCTGGCCACGTATTCCCGTTTGGAGACGCCAGGGCTAGAGATGGTGGGGTTATCCAGGGAGAACTTCTGGTGGTGCTCGAAGGGAAAGGCATATTCAGAAGCTACCGGCATGGCTTCACTCCAAACCTGCACTCTACGCTGCGCTTGGCCTATTTTCGCATTGTCCCTTGCGGGGAAGCTCCAAAAAGCGAGGGCTCAAAAGAGACACTACGCCCTTCCGGAGGTTTATGCGAATCCATCGCGTCAGCGGGACGGCGTCCTTTGGCAACGGCTTGCCACTTCACCCCTGCCTGCTACTGCGCGGCCTGTGGCAGATGGTTTGAAGGCAAGAAGCGGGTGCGCCACCTCTTCAACGATGCGGGAGTGGATCTCGGCCCGCTTTGCCCGGCTTGCTTCGCGCTGCCCCCGGCACAGTTGCCTGAACCGCGTGCGGCATCCCGGCTCCAAAGAGCATGGCTATCGCCTGGAGCAGGCGGCTAGAGAGCCCTCCATTCGTTACCCTGTGGCTCCGACAGTGGCAGCAGCGTTAGCGACAGAATTGGGCATTCCCAAAAAGATGCAGGAAAATCAGGAGAAGTTGAGCCGGAATCCAAACCCGCCGGCTTGCCATTTCGTTTGCTGAGGAATCCCGATGCACGACCTGGACAGTTTGCCAGAGCCAGTAGCCGACGCCCTAATCAAAAGCCTGCTCACGGATGTGGAACGGCTGATCAACCAGCACGGCCTGTCAGAGGTTTTGGTGGGGTTGGCCATGTATTGCAATGTGCAGTTCAAGGCCAAGTTCAATAAACCCAACCGCACTGAGAAAGATGAGGAGCTGGGATTTTATTTCCGCGACGCTGCCAAAGCCCTAGAGGTAGCAGCCAGCCTCACCTACCGCACCATTGACCGCTCCCGGCCCAGCCAGCCCACCCAACCCAACGCTTAGATGGTAGGGATCCCGCCCTTACCCCTCTCCCTGAGGCAGCCCAAGCGCTCCGCGCCGCTAACGCGACCACCCCCAACCCCTCTCCCTGAGGGAGAGGGGAGTTGGCAAGTGATCTAGGGTGGCAAGGGATCCCTCTGGGTTTTTATGCTGGTGGGCGACAGTTGCAGGGAGGCCGAGCGTGAAAATTGTCTGGGAACGCAGCATTTACGGGGGCAATGGCCGCGTGCCCTGCATTATCTGCGGCGGATGGGCCACCCCGATCCAGAAAAAGGGGCAGCAGGTGCTGCTGGCGGTGGTCTACAACGACCGCGGCCAAATCTATGGCGAGATCTGCCGCAGTTGCCTCAGCCTGGGGGCTAAGGGCATCAAAGAGTATCTACGGGAGCGGATTGCCCGCCTGCGTAGACAACTGCAAGACCTGGAGGAGCTGGAGCGGGGAGAGGTGCAACTGCCCACCTTGGAGCAGGAGCTGAGCGCTTAC